>SKOM01000157.1 GCA_007120095.1 Candidatus Competibacteraceae bacterium
GCTTTGCGGAACAAGGCCACCCGTGCTGAGAAAAACACATCGATCACTTTGATCCCGAACCGCGTTAGCAATTGGCCAAAACGGCTGAAAACAGGTGCTAAGCGGGAAAGATACCGGCCTATCCACGCTAAATATTCACCGGCTACCGCTAAAAAACCAATCCGGCTAGCAATCGCCGCACTCAACCGCCCGCCCAGTAATCCCGCACGGGTGGCGCTTTGCGCCCCGGCCACTCCGGCACTAATCCCGGTATAACTGAGCAGCGCAAAGGCCAGACACACCAGCGCTAAATCGAATTTCACATCCCACAGCGTCCACGCCAGACGATACCGGTACCCGCGATAGGATTTGCTCAGCCACTCGATGATAATGTGCACTCCAACCAAGGCCAAAAGCCAGAAATAACTGATAAAAACACTCAGAACAATGGTTGAAACCACATACACCAGGGCAAATACCAGACTGCGGTCATGATTCACAATCCAGGTTTTAATCGGCCCGAGTTGCGGGGGTGGATTATGCTCGGGGTTGGAGACGGCGTTAGTGGAATCATTCATGGCTCAAACCCTTTTTCACTTCAATTGATTAATTGGTATGAGCACCCAGACCGCCGACCTGATAAGTTGCTCATAATTCAGCCTGACGGGCCTGAACGCGTATCACCCGAGACGATATCACGCAGGGTGGACACATCGGCTGCCCCTGATAGTCATCGCGGTGACCTGTTATGATAAGCGATATCATTCAAACTGACAGGAGCTGATTATGGAATATCTGCACACGATGGTTCGCGTCAGTGATCTTGAAGCTTCGCTGGATTTCTACTGCAATAAACTCGGTATGATTGAAACCCGGCGTACTGACAGCGAAAAGGGCCGGTTCACGCTGGTGTTTTTAGCCGCACCGGGGGATGTGCAAAGCGCCCGCGAGAGCAAATCACCGTTGTTAGAACTGACCTATAACTGGGATCCTGAAAAATACACCGGCGGACGCAATTTCGGCCACCTGGCCTACCGGGTCGATGATATCTATGCGCTCTGCCAACGATTGATGGATCAGGGCGTAACCATTAACCGTCCGCCCCGCGATGGCTATATGGCGTTTATCCGTTCGCCGGACAATATTTCCATCGAACTGCTGCAAAAAGGCGAACCCCTGCCCGCCCAGGAGCCGTGGGCATCGATGGCAAATACGGGGACGTGGTAAATCGTCATCCCGAATGCTTGCAGCGATTTAGCCCTGCCGAACAATCGACCAAGGCTTTTGTCCAATTGAATATATTGGGCTAAAATAACCTAGTATTTTAGTCAACATTAACCCGATTCAACGAGGTGTTTTATGAGCTTTACACTCCCCGAACTACCCTATAGCTACGATGCCTTAGAGACCGCCATCGATGCCAAAACCATGGAGATTCATCACTCCAAGCACCACAATACCTACGTCACCAATCTGAACAATGCGATTGCAGGCAGCGAGCTTGAAGGTAAAGATCTGGACACGCTGGTCAAGCAGGCGGGCAGCCTATCTGCGGCTGTGCGCAATAACGGCGGTGGGCACTGGAATCACACCTTTTTCTGGGAGTTGATGACGCCCAACAGCACCGGCGCGCCCTCCGGTTCCCTGGCCGACGCCATCAACGCCAGTTTTGGGGATTTAGCCAGTTTCAAACAGCAATTTACGCAAGCTGGATTGGGCCGTTTTGGTTCCGGTTGGGCCTGGCTGATCATCAATACGTCTGGGCAACTGCAAATCACTTCAACCCCCAATCAGGATAACCCCCTGATGGATATCGCCGAAGTTAAGGGCACGCCGATTCTGGGCCTGGATGTGTGGGAACACGCCTATTATTTGCGCTACCAGAACCGCCGTCCTGACTACATCAATGCATGGTGGGAAGTGGTCAACTGGGATAAAGTGGCGCAACTCTACACCGCCCACAAGTAACCCCCGCATTTCCATGGGTTGCGTTCCCACGCTGGAGCGTGGGAACGCTGATTTTGTGGAGGCGGCGGCATAAATTATTCCCACGCTCCGGCGTGGGAATGCCGTTCCAAGAGGGAGTAACAACGGCGTGTGCTAGCGTTTGCGTCCCCGTGCTGGAGCGTGGAACGATGATTTGGTGGAGGCGGCGGGAATCGAACCCGCGTCCGTAAGTTCTACGCCGTCGGTACTACATGCTTAGCCACGTCTTTAATTTAACTGATCACCACCCGACGGGCAGGGTGATCATCAGCGGTTCCACTTAAGTTTAACCCTGTCGGCGTGGACAACAATCAGGGCGAGCTCATGTTTAAGCGACCCCCGAAACTCACCGCCCATGAGCAGGCTGTGATCGGAGGCTAGCGGGGTTTAAGCCGCTAGAGCGTAGTTGTCGTCGTTGGCAACTATTGGTTTACAGCAGTTTTTACGAGGCCTAGCTGCATCCTCGGCATGCACCTCAGGTTTCGCAACCCACGTCGAACCCAGGTCGCCCCCTGAAACTTGTGTGATGGTATGATTACAGTACGCTGTTTAAGTTCCCGTGCGCAGCAAACGCTGTTTATCACGCTGCCAGTCACGCTCTTTTTCACTGGCACGTTTGTCGTAGTCTTTTTTACCGCGGGCCAAGCCAATATCCAACTTGACCTTACCTCGCTTCCAGTACAACGCTAGGGGCACTAGCGTATAGCCCTTGCGTTCAACCGAGCCGATCATTTTATTCAGTTCTGAACGATTCAACAAGAGTTTGCGGGTACGGATTGGATCAGTTTCAATGTGTGTGGACGCCGAGGGCAACGGCGCAATATGACAGCCGAACAGAAAAGCTTCACCTTGACGGATGATCACATAGCTTTCTTTGAGCTGCGCCCGACCAGCACGCAGACTTTTGACTTCCCAACCGGCAAGGGCAATGCCCGCCTCCCAGCGTTCCTCGATAAAATATTCGTGAAACGCGGATTTATTGCGGACTATACTACTGGGGGATGTGGGTTTCGATTTGCTCATAAAGCGATTATAAGGTAATTGTCAGCCGCTGTGCGCTTGTATCCACCCGGTAATTTGCACAGAATTAGTGTTTTTGACCCATTTCCAGATAGGAGTCTACTGTGAACAAGGTGAGTGCGCATGCCCGTGGTTGACAGAAGTGCTTTAGTGCCCTACTCGGCCGCGCAGATGTACAGTCTAGTCAACGATATCGAGTCTTACCCGCAATTTTTGCCTTGGTGTCGTTCATCACGGATTTTGGCTCGTTCCGACGATCAGGTTAAGGCCACTATCGAAATGGTCAAAGGCCCTATGCATCGGTCTTTCACAACCTGCAATCGCTTACAAGCGCCAGAACATATCGAGATGCGGCTGGTCAGCGGACCGTTTAAATACCTTCAAGGTGTTTGGCAGTTCACCACATTGTGCGAGGGTACCTGTAAAGTGGCCTTACGCTTGGAATTTGAATTTGCCAATGCACTGCTGCGGCTGACCATCGGCCCTATTTTTAATCGAATCGCCGACACTATGGTGGACTCATTTTGTCAACGGGCCCGCCACGTCTACGGTTAGTCTCCTTCAGACGGGGGCTTTTTAAGCGATAGTTTGGGACGTTGAGTCGGCGTGATCGTGGTATCTGCAAGCACTCGATCCAATTTGGGGCGCTGACGCACACTGATGCGGGGGCCGCTGTCCGCCATTGGATCATTGAGTTCGGGCGAATTCACCGGCTCGCCAAACCTCACAGCCTGACGCTCACTGGGCACCGGTTTGCGTAGGGTCATGGTCGGTATCACTGAGCTACCCTTGAGTTCCAGCCGCTGCCGCGCTTGCTGCCGCTGCACGTCAGTCACCGGTCCGGCTTCACTGCCATCAAGATGGACACAGCCCTCATCACACGTCACAACAGCCCGCAAGTAATCAACCTGATTGCACCAGGCTGATAAAGCACGGCGGATGGACTTTTTAGAATACTGAGTTGCAAAATATTCTTGAGCGGCTGGCAAGACATCTTCCGCCAGGGGGCGGGGCGGCTGAGTGAATGCGTTGGGGAAAGCGTGGCGCAGGCCGTCCAGCGCCTCCTTGACGGTCGGCGCCAGTGGCCGGGTCAGGGTAATTGTTATCGGTGTGTTTCTGTTCATTACGGTTTAGGCCGTACCAAAAAAGGGGCAGGCAATTTAATGATTAGGATAACGGATTTAGCAACAGGCTGCCAGTCATTATGGTGATAAATCGAACGCATCACATCATTCAGGTAGAAGTCGTCTATGCACTGGCGGATCAACAATGGTTGCTTAGTATCGAGGTACCATCGGGTTCGACCGTTAAAACGGCCGTCCAGCAGTCGGGCTTGCTACGGCACTGGCCGGAACAGGACTGGGATAATCTATCGGTCGGCATTTTCAGCCAGCGTTGCCACCTGGACACACCCGTGCAACACGGTGATCGGATTGAAATTTATCGCCCATTGCAGGTTGATCCCAAAGAACGCCGTCGCCGCCGTGCCGGGCAAGTCCCTGTTAAGGCCGTTGAGGATCGTCAATCCGGGCAAGCAACTCGCCCTCGAAATGCAGAGTGATATGGCGCCGCTGGCCGCGTTGGCTGTCACCTGATGGGTAAAAGGTGTAAATGTAATCCCAGCGATTTTGCCGAAAGGGATCGGTGATTGCCGGGCTGCCCAGAAGATTTTGCACCTGGCGCTTAGTCATTCCGGGCTGTAAGCGGTCAATTTGCTCTTGTTCCAAAACATTGCCTTGACGCACGTCTAAACGGTAAAAACTTGGGGTCAGCGACCCGCAGGCCGATAAGACGATGGATAACAACAGGGCAATCAATAAGCGCGGACTGGTCATGGTAGGCGGTGATTCAGCGGCAAGGTTTGGGTGTCGATGATAACTGATCTCATGGCGGCGGTGCAGCCCTCAGCGGCGTTCTGCAAGTTCGATCATCTCGCGGGCATGGGCGAGACTGCGCTGGGTCTGACGCAGACCGCCCAACATGCGGGCAATTTCAGCCACCCGCTGCTCGGAGTCCAAACGCACGACTTGGGTGCGTGCGGTATCGGTTTGTTTGAGTTTGCTGATCAAATAGTGCTGGTTGGCTTGAGCCGCCACTTGCGGCAAGTGGGTGACGCATAACACCTGCCGCTGGCGGCCAAGTTGGCGCAGTCGTCGCCCGATAACCTCGGCAATGGCTCCGCCGATGCCACTATCGACCTCGTCGAATACTAAGGTGGGAATCTTGGCGCTATTGGCCACAATGACTTGAATGGCCAGGCTGATACGGGACAACTCACCGCCTGAAGCGACTTTGGCTAAGGAACGCGGGGGTTGACCTGGATTGGTGCTGACTTGAAATTCAACCGTTTCCAGACCATGAACACTGGGATTGCCTAGAGGCTGTAGCGCCACCTGAAATGCCCCGCCCTGCATGCCCAGCTCCTGCATAGCGGCGCTGACTTGCCGGCCCAGTTGTATTGCTCCGCATTGGCGCTGGCGCGTCAACTGCTGTGCCTGTTGTTGCAGTGCAGCTTGCGCTTGTTCAGCAGCCTGAGCGAGTGTCTCTCGATCCTGATCGCCATGGCGCAGGGTGTCAAGCTCTTGCTGCAGATCGTCCAAGACCTGAGCTAACTGCGGTGGCTCGCAGCGGTGCTTGCGCGCCAGGGTGTAGTAGCTGTCCAAGCGCTGCTCGACGGTTTGCAGACGTTCCGGATCGAGTTCCAGGGTTTCACCATAGCGTTGCAGGGCGGCGGCGGCCTCTTCGAGTTGTACTCTGGCCCCGGTCAGCAGCTCAATAATCGGTGTCAGACGCTGATCGAGAGCTTGCAGTTCTTCAAAGCGCCCACTCCAGTGGCTGAGTAGTCCATGAGCGGATTGCGCTTCGGCGTCATACAGTATCGCTAGACCTTGCTGATAGGCTTCCACCAACTGACTCATACCGGCCAGACGCCGTTGTTCCTCAGCCAGATGTTCGGGTTCTTCAGCATTAGGGGCCAGCGCATCGAGTTCTTGGATCTGGTAAATGAGTAAATCCAGGCGAGCCGCACGTTCGGCAGCATTTTGATCACTGAGTTGCCACTGCTGCTGACAGCGTTGCCAATGCTGGTACGCGGCCCGTACTTGTTCAGCCAGCGACTGACTGCCGGCCTGCAAGTCCAATAACTCGCGCTGCACTTCACGGCGCAACAAGGACTGGTGGGCGTGCTGGCTGTGGATATCCACCAGTTGTTCACCCAGTTCGCGCAGTACCGTCAGAGGCTGTAAACAGCCATTGATATAGCCACGCGAACGCCCGTTGTGAGTGATAACCCGCCGGATTAGACACTCGCTCTCGGCGGCTAAATCGCGCTCGGTCAGCCAGTGACACACCTCAGGCCGGGCACTTAGATCAAAATGCGCACTGATTTCAGCTCGTTCAGCACCTTGACGAATCAGGTCACTGTCCGCCCGATCGCCGAGAATGAGGCCTAGAGCATCGACGATAATCGACTTGCCGGCCCCGGTTTCACCCGTCAAGGCTTGTAAGCCATTATCAAAGACCAGCTCCAGCCGGTCAGCGATAACAAAATCAGTGATATGTAGGCAACTCAGCATGGTCAACCTGCACTAGCGATCATAGCGGCCCGCTACGCTTTCCGGGCGCATACCCCAATGCAACTTCGCTCTGAGCAGTTCGAAATAATCGTAATCCACAGGGTGTAACAGCCTTAAACGGCGTCGTTTTTTGCGGATCATCAGCCGATCACTGGGCTGAATTTCCAGGCTGACCTGACCATCGCAGGTTACAAGAATCTCGGTGCTGCTGCTCGGGCTGACATGAAGCTCAACGACACCTTCTGCGCTCAACAGCAAAGGGCGTTGCGTCAGTGTATGCGGACAAATAGGCACTAATACCATGGTCTCTAGAGAGGGATGGACAATCGGACCGCCGCACGATAGCGCGTAGGCCGTAGAGCCGGTGGGAGTGGCAATAATCAGCCCATCTGCTCGGTAAGCGCTGATAAACTGTCCATCCAAAAACGCCTCAACTTCAATCATGCGTGCCATATTGCTCTTGTGAATGACCACATCATTAAGCGCAGTGGCTTCGGTAATGATGCTGGCGTTGCGATTAATCTGCGCATGCAACAATGAGCGCAGTTCTTCTCGATAATTTCCAGCGAGAATTTGATCAAGCTGGGCGTCGAACTCGGCGGGTGACACATCGACCAAAAATCCTAACCGACCTAGGTTGACACCGAGAATGGGCACTTGAAAATCAACCAAAGTACGCGCCGAATTGAGCAATGTTCCATCACCGCCGACAACAATGGCCAAATCGCACTGGCGTCCCAGCGTGCGGCGGCTGACGACTTCCATACCACGGGGATGAACCAGCATGGCCGATTGTTCGTCTAACAGCACACGAACCTCACGCCGCCGCAGATAGGTGATAATGCGGTTGAGTGTCGTAGTAACCTCTGAATTACCCGACTTTCCAATCAACCCGATCGTGTTAAAAATATATTTCATGCTTCAATATGCCGTAATTATTGCGCAACAAGCTATCACTTTGGCGGTGATGCGCCAACTGTCGGGAACACGCTTCCAAGGGCATGAGTTAAACGGCTTAGCCCGCTGGCCACCCCGGCAGGGGGTATCAGTTCGAACGCTTTTCTTCACAGGAGACCATTATGCAAGTTGAACAAATTTGGACCGGCAATGCGTATTGTAACTTTCATTATCTCATTGCGTGCCCGGAAACTAACGAGTGCCTCGTTATTGACCCCTTGGAATATACCCAGTGCCTCGACCGTGCCGCAGAGCACGGCTGGACAATCACCCAGGTTGTCAACACCCATGAGCATGGTGACCATATCGGTGGCAATAAACCGATGATCAAGGCCACTGGTGCCGCATTACTCGCGCCTGCCCGAGCGGCTATTTCCGGTGTTGATCGACCGTTGTCGGCCGGTGATATCGTTCGGGTTGGTTCCTCGGTAGAACTGGAGGTGCTGGACACACCGGGGCACACCATGACGCATATTAGTCTACTGGCACGCACCGATCCGCCCCGCTTGTTCTGTGGCGACACATTGTTCAATGCCGGTGCCGGCAATTGTCACAACGGCGGCCACCCGCAAACACTCTACCGGACCTTTGAGAAGCAACTTAAGCCTTTGCCGGATAATACTCTGGTTTATCCTGGGCATGATTATTTAATCAATAATTTGAACTTTGCCCTCGACCGTGAGCCGGACAATGCGGCGGCACGAGCGTTATTAGATCAGATTTTCGATCAAGACCCGAATCAGGCACTGGTCACTACCCTCGGTCAGGAGAAGCAGATCAATCCCTTTTTCCGCCTGGACAGTCCCAGCCTCATCGCTCAATTGCGCAGAGCCTGCCCTGATTTACCCGAATCCCCGGAACCGCAAACCGTATTTGTCAAACTGCGTGAATTACGGAACCGCTGGTAAAGCCTACAAGCCTACATGGCCGGCCTTTTGATTCAGATCAAGAGTGTACTAGGTATGACTGTATTAGACTCCCCGAGTTATTAGCTTTGAGCAGCGATTCATGATGCCCGGCGGATCAGGATCCAGCTCGTTATCCCGGCCGCTGCGCTAGCCACTCGCACCGCAGTGGTGGTGCTGCCCACCATTGCGGTGAGTCAGCACTCGGTACAGATTAATCTATCCGAATCGCAATCCTTGCGCTATTAGGTTTATGCGATAATTTCTAACACTGTGTTACCCATAGCTTAACAAATAGTCGATGAGTCAGACCGCCGCCTCAACCAGACGCCGCAAGCGTTTCAAACTGCCCCTGTGGATGTATAAACTGGCTTCCCCCGCCTATTTCGATAGGCTGGTTGGACGCATTATCCCCTGGTTACTCATTCCCGGCCTGGTGCTGCTTGGCATCGGCCTGGTCTGGGGATTAGCCTTTGCCCCTGCCGATTATCAACAAGGCGATAGCTTCCGGATTATTTATGTTCATGTACCCACTGCCGCCCTGTCGATGGGTATTTACATGGCCATGGCCATCACTGCAGGCATCGGTTTGATCTGGCGAATTCGTCTAGCCGCGCTGGTTTCGCGCAACTGCGCGCCTATCGGTGCCGCCTGCACGTTTCTGGCCCTGGCCACGGGTGCCCTCTGGGGTAAGCCCATGTGGGGCACCTGGTGGGTGTGGGACGCCCGGCTGACTTCGGAGCTGATTCTGCTGTTTCTTTATCTCGGTTATATGGCGTTACATGAAGCTTTCGAAGATCCGGAAATCGGCTCGCGGGCTGCAGCGATATTGGCTTTGGTCGGGGTCATCAACATCCCCATTATTCATTATTCGGTCGAGTGGTGGCACACCTTGCATCAAGGGGCGACGATTTTCAAACTGGATAAACCCTCGATTGCGCCCAGCATGTTGTGGCCGCTGCTGGTGATGCTGCTGGCCTTCGCGTTGCTGAGTGCCGCCAATGTGTTGATGCGCACCCGCAATAATGTGCTGGAACGCCGACTCCAACCGGATGATGATGAGTAAAGATTATGCACTTTTCCAACTGGCAAGAATTTTTAGCTATGGGCGGTTATGCCCCGTTTGTTTGGTCTGCATTCGCGCTCACCCTGATCATTCTGGGAATTGTTTTGGTGACACCGGTGCTGCGCAGACGCCAATTGCTTCGCCAATTGCAGCGCCTTGAGCGCTTACGTGAACAGGAGAATACTCAATGACCCCGGTACGTCGCCGTCGTTTATTTATGGTAATGAGTTTGGTACTGGCTTCGGGCACGGCTGTGGCCTTAACCACTTATGCATTAAGGCAAAATATTAATTTATTCTTTGCGCCCACCCAAGTAATTGCTGGTGAGGCACCTTTTGATCGGGTCATCCGCGTCGGTGGACTGGTCGTACCGGGCAGTATCTCCCGTGACCAAGAAACCCTACAGGTCAGTTTTGACATTGCCGATAATTCGGGGGTCATCCGGGTCAGCTATTCGGGGATTTTGCCGGATTTATTCCGGGAAGGTCAGGGCATTGTCGCTCGGGGCACATTAGGTCCCGATCATCATATTCAGGCTCAGGAGGTCTTGGCGCGCCACGACGAGGAGTATATGCCTCCTGAAGTGGCGGAAGCCCTGAAGCGCACCAGTATGACTCACGACAGCTATTAAGCGACGCACTGACATCATGATTCCTGAACTCGGACATCTCGCTCTAGTGCTCGCCATAGCCACCTCAATTCTGCTGGTGGTACTGCCCTTAGTCGGGGCAAGCCGTGGCAATTACCAGCTTATGGCCACCGCCCGGCCGCTGGCTGCCGCCCAGTTCTGGTTATTGACGGTCAGCTTTGGCTGTTTAGTGCTGGCATTTTTGCAGAATGATTTTTCAGTGCAACTGGTAGCCGAACATTCCAACACCCGACTGCCCTGGTATTACCAGATCACCGCAACCTGGGGTAATCATGAAGGCTCATTGCTGCTGTGGGTGTTAACGCTCGCCGGTTGGACCTGGGCGGTTGCGCTGTTCAGCCAATCGCTGCCACGCGAACTGGTTGCCAGAGTACTCGGCGTTATGGGGGTGATCAGCCTGTGTTTTCTGTTGTTTACTCAAATGACATCCAATCCTTTTACGCGCATCCTGCCGGTGTTTCCTTACGAGGGCAACGATCTTAACCCCTTGCTACAAGATTTCGGCATGATTGTCCACCCACCGATGTTGTATATGGGTTATGTCGGCTTTGCGGTGGTTTTTGCCTTCGTGGTAGCGGCGCTGCTCGGCGGCAGGCTCGACAGCGCCTGGGCGCGCTGGTCACGACCCTGGACGACCTCAGCGTGGTGTTTTCTGACCCTCGGTATCGCCTTGGGCAGTTGGTGGGCCTATTACGAACTCGGCTGGGGCGGCTGGTGGTTCTGGGATCCGGTGGAAAACGCCTCGTTCATGCCCTGGCTATTGGGCACGGCGCTAATGCATTCGCTGGCGGCCACGGAAAAGCGCTCGGTGTTTAAGGCCTGGACAATCTTATTGGCGATTGCCACGTTCTCGCTGAGTATTCTCGGCACCTTCCTGGTGCGTTCCGGGGTATTGACCTCCGTACACTCGTTTGCCACTGACCCGACTCGCGGCCTATTTTTATTGGCCATTATGGCCTTGCTGACAGGTAGCGCGTTGTTATTGCTGTTACTCAGGGCATCGACCATCCGCAGTGAAGGACGGTTTGCCCCCGTGTCGCGGGAAAGCGGTTTGCTGGTGAATAATGTTCTGCTGGTCGGTGCCTGTGGGGTCGTGTTTGTCGGCACCCTATTCCCCCTGGTCGTGGACGTACTGAATCTCGGCAAGCTGTCGGTCGGACCTCCGTATTTTAATGCCCTGTTTGCCCCATTGACCCTGGCGTTAATGGCCGCTCTGGGAGTCGGTCCGCTGTTGCGCTGGAAAACCGATGACCTGTACCGCTTACGGGTCCCCTTAATCATCAGTGGCATCATCAGTGTCACGCTGGGGTTTGGACTGACCTACTTTTTGCTGACGCCATTTTACTGGCTGGTAGCGCTGTCGTTGAGCCTGGTGTTCTGGATCGTGTGCACCGAGTTAGAGGATATCCGGGGGCGTATTCACAATAAACACCACCGCTGGCAGGCGCTGCTTAATCTGCCTCGCCATTATAAAGGCATGGTATTAGGTCATTTAGGGCTGGCGGTCACCGTCACCGGCATTGCGATGGTCAGCTTTTATGATATCGCGGAAGATGTGCGTCTGGCCGAAGACCGCAGCGCGGTGGTTGCTGGACATGAATTCCGCATGGTCGAACTCTACGATTATCAGGGTCCGAACTTTACCGCGACTCGCGCGGTGGTTGAAGTCTATCGTGACGGTCGCCAAATTACGGTCATGCGTCCGGAAAAACGTTTCTATGTCGCTCGGCAAATGCCGATGACTCAAGTGGCCCTATCGCCCGGCCTGGTTCGTGATCTTTACCTGGCCTTAGGCGAACCCTTGGACGATGGCAGTTGGGCAGTGCGGGTGCAGTATAAGCCCTTTGTGCGCTGGATCTGGCTAGGAGCGTTAATCATGAGCATCGGTGGTTTTCTCGCCATCAGCGATCCGCGCTATCGTCTGGCGCGGCGACGCCGCACGGCAACGGTTACAGGAGAGCAGCATGTCGCCAAAACGTAAACGCAGCTTGTTGTTAGGTCTGCCTTTGCTGGGTTTTGTCGCGGTATTGGTCGTATTGGGCAGTGGGCTGGGGCGTGATCCCTCGCTGTTGCCATCGGTGCTGATTGACCGCCCCTTGCCCGAATTCCAGGCCCAGCGCCTGGACGATCCCGAACAGTGGCTGAGTCCTGCGGATTTACACGGTGATATCGCCCTGCTGAATATCTGGGCAACCTGGTGCCCGACCTGTTACCAAGAACATACGTTTCTCAATACTTTGCGTGAGCGTAATGTGGCCATCTACGGAGTTAATTACAAAGATGATCGAGAAGCCGCATTAAACTGGCTCAGCCAACTGGGTGACCCTTACCGATTCAATATCGATGATCCTGAAGGTCAATTAGGCATCGAGCTGGGCGTGTACGGTGCGCCGGAAACTTTCTTGTTAGATGCTCAAGGCACGATCCGGTATCGCCATGTCGGTGCATTGGACGAAGCCGTATGGGAACGGGAATTCCTACCCCGTATTCGTCAGTTGGAGCCACAAAGCTAATGCGTTGGATCGGTACATTAGGACTGTTAAGCCTGCTGGCTTTGCCGGTTCAGGCCGCCATTGATCCCTTTGAGTTCGATCACCCCGAACAGCGCCAGCGTTACCACGCATTGATTGACGAACTGCGCTGCCCGACCTGTCAAAATCAAAATATTGCTGAATCCAACGCGACTTTAGCTAATGATTTACGCCAACGGGTCTACACCATGGTGATGGATAACCACCCGGATAGCGAAATCCGCAACTTTATGGTGCAGCGCTATGGGGATTTCGTCACCTACCGGCCACCGGTTAAGCCGTTAACATGGCTGTTGTGGTTTGGCCCGTTTGTCGCTTTGCTGATCGTTACCATCGCCCTAGCGATCTGGATTCGACAACGTAATGCCGAGCCGCCACCGCAAATAGATGCAACGGATCGAGAGCGCTTGTCGCGGGTATTGGCAAAACATTCTGGAGATTCTTGATGAGTTTATTCTGGGTGCTGGGCATAAGCTTAGCCCTGTTGGTGCTGCTAGCAACCGCTCTACCCTTGTGGACACGCCGCGATCATCATGATCGCTTGTCTCAAGAGGCCATTAATACCCGAATCTTTCGGGAGCGCTTGCAGGAGCTGGATATCGAGCGAGCTGAGGGTCGCATCGATGGCCAGCAACA
>SKOM01000113.1 GCA_007120095.1 Candidatus Competibacteraceae bacterium
CTGGATCGGGTCGAACGCTACTACGGTGCGGGCATCGAGCGGGTCGATTTCGAGTCTGACCCGAATGCCGCCCGGCTGCAGATCAACGCCTGGGTGGAAGAGCAGACCCGTGAGCGCATCCAGGATCTGCTGCCCTCTGGCGCACTCAATGAAGACACTCGCATGGTGCTGGTCAACGCCATTTATTTTCTGGCCAGTTGGCAGGATGCTTTCGAAGAGGAGCAAACCCGGACTGAGCCGTTCCAGCGCCTGGACGGCTCCAGCGTGGATGCCCGCCTGATGCACCGCACTGGCCGCTACCCGGTTCATGTCGGTGCCGACACCCTTGCCGTGTCCATCCCCTACCTGGGGGGCAAGGTGTCGCTGCTGGCTCTGATGCCGGCCAGCGCGGACGCCGATTTCGATACCTGGCAGGCAACGCTGAACCGCGAGCAATTCGATGCTGCGGTTGCTGGCCTGGAAACTAAGCGTGTGGCGCTGGCCTTCCCGCGCTTTACCAGCGACAGCGGTTTTCGCCTGGCTCGCCTGCTGCGCCAGATGGGAATGCTTGATGCGTTCTCACGCACTACGGCCAACTTCGAGCGCATGACCGGTATCGGCCCCGGCGTGGTGGGGCGTTCGTTATACATCGACGAGGTTTTCCACAAGACGTTTATTGATCTCGACGAGGCGGGTACCGAAGCCGCTGCGGCCACGGCCGTGGTGATGATGCGCCTGACCGCCCTGCCGGTGGAAGAAGATCCGCTGACAGTACGCTTTGATCGCCCGTTCATCTACGCCATCTACGATCATCCAACCGACACTATCCTGTTTCTGGGCAGGCTGCTGGATCCGGTTCAGGGTTGAGCGGGAAAAGTCTTATTTTCCCACCAAACCTCTGGTAGAACTGGAGTCAGGATTCGGTTCACAGCGACAGGCTACCGGCGTTCGGGCCTTATAGTCATTTAATGAACTATCCGAACATTAGAACAGTGCCCTCCACGGGCGACAGCGGATGGAATATAGGCTGTAGGGGCGGTTCGCGAACCGCCCCTACACCACTTTGTACGACTGGGTTCAAGAGCAATCGGGTGGTTCGCGATCAGGTTGGTAGCCAACTCCAGCGTGCCGTTGTCACTGTAGACATTGGCCAAAGAGTCATGTAAGAAGGGCGTGCAATTACAGCATGATCCATCAACCGATTTACGGTTCTGTGCGGGAAAGGTGAAGAATGGCGACACACCATGATATGGATGATGGGCTCTCATTACGGGCGCCAGTATCCGAAGACGGTTCCGATGTCTGGCAGCTCATCCAAAAAAGCGGCCCGCTAGACAAAAATTCAATGTACTGCAATATGTTGCAGTGTGATCAATTCGGTGATACCTGCGTCATCGCTGAGCTCGAAGGTGAGATCGTCGGCTGGGTGTCGGCCTTCATCGAGCCGAGCGATACCGAATCGCTTTTCATCTGGCAGGTCGCTGTCGACTCGAAGGCACGCGGGATGGGTGTGGCGCGGCGAATGCTTGAGCATCTGCTGGCTCGCGAGGTCTGCGCGGGTGTCACGCGGCTGCGGACCACGATCACGGCGGACAACGAGGCGAGCTGGGCGCTGTTCAACTCCTTCGCCGACCGAATGGACGCCGAGCTCAAGCCCGAGCCGCACTATGGGCGTGAAACGCATTTTGAGGGCCGCCATGCGACCGAATACATGGTTACCATCGGCGAATTCGATACCTCCGAAGTCCGCGACCAAGGCGTCGCCTCGTAGTCCCAAGACAACCCCCGCAGGCTTGAGGCCGCACTGATCGAACACATCAGTGCTAATGGCATCGCCTACGGGCTGGACATGCACACCAAGGCCGCGTTCCTGCTGGCTTTCGAGCGGCTGAGCCTGTACAGCCGCAGAGCATGGACTACAAGATGATGACCGTGACGCACGGCTGAGGTGACCGCAACTCGCAGCCGTCCTAACGGCGCGAATCGTACATACACAGAAGGGTAATTGATATGACAGAGCACACGGTCGAGAAGATTGGCGGCACAACGATGAGCCGCTCGAACGAGTTGATTGACACGCTGTTTAAACGCAGCGGCGATAACGCGAATCTCTATCAGCGGGTTTTCGTGGTATCGGCCTATGGTGGCATCACCGATCTGCTTCTCGAGAACAAAAAGACCAGCGCGCCCGGCGTCTACGGACAGTTCGCCGCTGAGGACAGCAGTATGGGCTGGAGCGACGCACTGAACACTGTCGCCACGGCTATGTGCGAGGCGCATGGGCACCTGCTCGACGATCCCGCCGACAAGCGTGCGGCCGACGCGTTTGTGCGTGAGCGGATCGAAGGCGCGCGCTCCTTCCTGATCGATTTGCAGCGGTTGTGTTCCTACGGGCATTTCCGACTCGATCAGCACATGATGACCGTACGCGAGCTGCTCTCGGGGCTGGGAGAGGCGCATTCAGCCCATGCTACGGTGCTTTTACTGGCCCGGCACGGCATCAATGCCCGGCTCATAGACCTCACCGGCTGGCGTGATGAAAGCCAGCCCTCGCTTGTCACTCGTCTCGACGAGGCCTTCGCTGATGTCAACCTCGCCCGCGAAATGCCGATCGTGACCGGCTACGCCCAGTGCCGCGAGGGGCTGATGGGCGAATACGACCGCGGCTATTCGGAGGTCACTTTTGCGCTTCTGTCGGCACGCACGGCGGCGCGCGAAGCGGTCATCCACAAGGAGTTCCACCTCTCCAGCGCAGATCCGCGTCTCGTCTGTGAAGAACGCGTCGTCAAGATCGGCCACACCAATTACGACATGGCCGACCAGCTTTCGAATCTCGGGATGGAGGCGATTCATCCCTCTGCCGCCAAGATCCTGCGTCAGGCGGAGATTCCGCTGCGCATCGCCAATGCCTTCGATCCCGGTGACCCCGGCACGCTGATCGATTCCGACACCAGCGGTCCGTCGCGGGTAGAAATGGTCACCGGGCTTCCCGTCATGGCGCTGCAGGTGTTCGAGCAGGACATGGTGGGCGTGAAGGGCTACGACGCCGCGATCCTCAATGCGCTGACCCGCCATAAGGTCTGGATCATCTCCAAGACCTCCAACGCCAATACCATCACGCATTACGTCAAGGGTACGCTCAAATCCATGCAGCGGGTGGAAAAGGAAATTCTGGCCGTCTATCCCAGCGCCGAGGTACAGATTCGCAAGGTTGCGCTGGTCAGTGCCGTGGGCAGCAACCTCTCTGGGCTTCAGGTACCCCGCCGCGGGCTGAACGCGCTGGCTGAGGCCGGCATCGACCCCATCGCGATGCAGAAAACCGGGCGGGATGTGGATGTGCAGTTTATCGTCGCCACCGAGCAGATGGCCGAAGCCGTTAAGAGTCTGCACGCTGCGTTAGTCGAACAGGCTGTGAATGCCGCAAAGCAGGATGAGGGCCACTGTGTGGCTTGACCCGCAGGCTTAGCGGTCGTGAATTTGCCTTGCAGATCACGCCGTCGTTAAATCACAACGACATTGACATGTGTCAATTTCTTTTGACAATAGGTATCCTAGACTTTTCACGCATTGTCCTTGGAGGAATTGTTCATGCGCATCGTTTTTATTCATCCCGATTATCGTTCAGGTGGTGCAGAAATTGCCGGAACCTGGCCCCCGGCCTGGGTTGCTTATTTATCGGGGGCACTTAAGTCAGCGGGTTACGACGACATTCGGTTCATCGATGCGATGACGAATAAGATGCCCGAGGATGAATTACGTCGCCA
>SKOM01000138.1 GCA_007120095.1 Candidatus Competibacteraceae bacterium
GGCGAATCAACTGACAAAGACCATGCAGATGAGATTGAGATTTTCAGCTTCTCCTGGGGAGCTTCCAATCCGTCGACCATCGGTTCTCACACCCGAGGCTCCGGTGGCGGCAAGGTGACCATTTCTGACTTCACCATTGTCAAACGATCTGACCGGGCTTCAGCCGCACTGTTCAAGCAGTGCTGTGCCGGCACCCATTTCGCCACCGCTAAACTGACTCTGCGCAAATCAGGGGGCGAAAAAGTTGAATTTCTGATTTATGAATTCGAGGAAATATTTGTCGATAATATGCAATGGAGTGGCTCAACCGGTGGTGATGACAGCCCTATGGAAACCGTGTCGTTTACCTTTGGCAAGGTAAAAGCCACCTATACCGAGCAAAATGTCGACGGAAGCCCAGGTGCGGAGGTCATTTATGGCTGGGATATCCGCAACAATACGGCCGAAGAAGGCTGATTGGATCAGTCAGCGTATATCAAACCGGCGGGCCAGGTGGCTCGTCCGGTTTTTGTTTATTTTCAGGAGCACCATGCATGACGGTACTTGACCGCTTTGCCACCGGCGATCTCCAAAACACACTGGCTGAATTGCAGCAGCAGGTGCGCCGTCAGCCCGCCGAGGCTAAGCACCGCATTTTTCTGTTTCAGCTCTACTGTGTGCTGGGTGAATGGCAAAAAGCCTTGAATCAGCTCAATGTGTTGCGTGATCTGGATGCCTCCACACTGCCGATGGCCCAGACCTACCAAGAGGCTATTCAATGCGAGGCGTTACGCGCCCAGGTGTTTGCCGGTCAACGAGCCCCGCTGCTGTTTGGTGAACCGGAACCGTGGCTGGCCTGGCTGATTGAAGCCCTGAAGCTCACTGCACAAGGTCAGCATGATCAGGCCAGTGCGCTGCGTGAACAGGCTCTGGAACAGGCACCGGCCACTTCCGGACAACTCAATGACACCGCCTTCGAATGGCTAGCGGATGCCGATCCACGATTTGGTCCGGTGTTGGAAGCGATTGTCAATGGGCGCTATTATTGGATTCCTTTACATAATATCCGCCAACTACAGATCGAACCTCCAACCGATTTACGCGATCTGGTCTGGCTACCGGCGCAATTAACTTGGGCGAATGGGGGGGAATCGGTAGGGTTGATTCCAGTGCGCTATCCTGGCTCCGAGTCCAGCAGCGATGATGCCATCCGTTTGGCACGTAAAACCGATTGGCATAGCGTCAACGAGACGACTCAACTCGGTCTCGGCCAGCGTCTATTCGCGACTGAGAGCGCGGATCATGCCCTGTTAGACACTCGCACTTTCATATTCAACACCGCTGAAAGCAGCGTAACATCAACAGTATCCAGCGACAATGGCTGAACTCACCTCACAGGAGCGACTGCAACCCTCTCTACTGGACCGACTCACCGACGATGATCCGCACCATCACCAGGAATCGCGCGAGCACAGGGTTTTGGGCACGCGCCGTATGCGCGAGAGCGTACTCCGTGATTTAGCCTGGCTGTTCAACACCACCCATTTAACCACAGTGCAAAATCTCAGTGCTTTTCCAGAGGTCGAGAGCTCGGTTCTGAATTACGGCATTCCCGAACTTTCAGGCGCGGCGATTTCCAGTTTATCGACCGTCGAGATTGAACGGCATATTCGCCATGCCATCCTCACCTATGAGCCACGCATTCTACCCCATACTTTACACATCAACATTATTGCTGATCGGGAACGGATGAGCGAACGGGCGCTGGCGTTTGAAATCAGCGGTGATCTGTGGGCGCAGCCGATTCCGGAACAGCTTTATCTCAAAACCGAAATTGACTTAGAACTCGGTGACTTTAAAGTAACTGAGTTCAGCGGACGGCGCTGATCTTATGGATCCGCGACTGTTGCGTTATTACAACGAGGAACTGCGTTATCTGCGTGAAATGGGCGCAGAGTTTGCTCAGGAATACCCCAAAATCGCCGGCCGTCTGGGTATGGAAGGCATGGAAGTCGCTGACCCTTACGTCGAACGGCTGATGGAAGGGTTCGCCTTCTTAGCCGCACGGGTGCAACTGCGCGTCGATGCGGAGTTCCCACGCTTTTCCCAACATCTGCTGGAGCGGGTATTCCCGCATTATCTCGCCCCGACGCCCTCCATGGCGGTAGTGCAGTTCCAGCCGGATTTTAGCGAGGGTGACCTGGTTCAAGGGCCGAACATTCCCCGCCATACGGTGTTGCGCAGCCTGACAGGTAAAGGCGACCAAAGTCCTTGCACCTACCGCACGGCTCACGACGTACCCCTATGGCCCCTGGAAATTGCTGAGGCGGAATACTTGGGCACAGCGGCGGCGGTTAAAGCGCTGGGTGTGAGTGAATTACGCGGTCTGCGGGCGGGTATTCGACTGCGGCTGCGCCTGGTCGCTGACGCCCACTTTGAACACTTGCCACTGGATCGCCTGGCCCTGTATCTGCGCGGTCCCGATGCCCTGCCCATCACCCTGTATGAACAATTGGTTGCCAATAGCTTAGGCATCGCAGTGTTGCCCACCCAGCGCCCGGTAGCCTGGCAGCAGATGCTGCCGAAAACCGCTATCCGCCAATCAGGCTTTGACGATGACCAGGCATTGCTGCCCTACGGGGCGCGTTCTTTTCAAGGCTATCGGCTGCTGGCTGAATATTTTGCCTTTCCGCAACGCTATCTGTTTGTGGAGTTCAATGGCTTGCGGGCTGGACTCAGCCGCTGTCCGCACCCGGAAATCGATTTTGTGGTGCTGTTGGATCACAGCCACCCACTCTTGGAACAAGGACTAGATAAAGATAATTTTGGGCTGTTCAGCACCCCAGCGATTAATCTGTTCCCCAAACGGGCTGATCGCATTCATTTAAGCGAGCAACGCGCTGAGCATCATATTGTGGTCGATCGTACCCGGCCCCTGGACTTCGAAGTCTTCAGCATCACCGGCGTGACCGGCCACGGCGTTACAGCCGAAGAAGAGCAAACCTTCCTGCCTTTTTACGCCTCCAGTGATGACCATGCGCTACAAGGGCATAGTGCGTATTATGCCTTGCGTCGCGAACCGCGGTTGATTTCGTCTAAAGTCCGTCGCCAAGGCCCGCGCTCCAGCTATATTGGCAGTGAGTTATTCATTAGTTTAGTGGATGCGACTCAAGCGCCTTATAGCAGCACTTTACGCCAGCTCGGTCTCACCACCCTATGCACTAACCGCGATCTGCCCTTACACATGCCGCTTGGCCAAGGCACCACCGATTTCACATTAGAAGCCGGGGCACCCATTACTGGCGTACGCTGCTTATCTGGCCCTACCCGACCGCGCCCCTCAACCGCCGAACGCGAAATCACTTGGCGGCTGATTAACCATCTGACTTTGAACTATCTGAGTCTGGCCGATAGTGATCCGCAGCAAGGAGCGGCCGCCTTGCGGGAGCTGCTTAAACTCTATGCGCCTGCCAGCGATAGCGCGGTGCACAAACAAATCGAAGATGGAGTTCGCCGTATTCAAGCCCGCTCCGTAACCCAGCGGCTACCGATTCCCGGCCCGATTGCGTTCGGGCGCGGACTGGAAATCACCTTAACCTTTGAGGAATCGGCCTTTGAAGGGGTGGGGGTATTTTTATTAAGTGCAGTCTTGGAACGGTTTTTTGCTCGTTATGTATCGATCAATACCTTCACCCAAACCCGTATCCGTACTGAAACCCGAGGCGAGATCATGCGATGGCCGCTACGCAACGGACTCCGCCAGA
>SKOM01000202.1 GCA_007120095.1 Candidatus Competibacteraceae bacterium
GCCACTGCTCCGGAACCCGCCTCGGCAGCTTAGCCTATAGCCATTCGCTCTGTTTTCCAGACATGAAATAGTCGTTCGCCCTGATGATCGTGGTGTAGGGGCGGTTCGCGAACCGCCCCTACCGCCTATATGCCATCCGCTGTCGCCCATGGAGGCACTAAATGGCTATAGTTGTCATCATGATGTCGGTGGCGGCCGTTGTTCAGGGATCGGTAGGTATTTGCACACCGTGTACCTGATCACGTCCCGCTTGCTTAGCGGCATACAACGCTCGGTCGGCATGGCTGAGCAGTTCGTCTAAGGGAGGCACTGATGCGCCGCCAGCAACGGTGCTGACAAAACCGATGGTCGTGCGCAGTTGAAATACCTGCTGCTTGTCATTATGCACCCTGATCTGCTTCACGGCGCTACGCACTCTTTCCGCTACTGCCCGGGCGGTGTTGTATCCTTCAGGTAGCAGCACCACAAATTCATCCCCACCCCAGCGCCCGAAGATATCCACCTCGCGCAAAACACTGCTACAAGCGTCTTTGAACGCCACCAGGGCGCGATCCCCAGACGCATGGCCATGAAGATCGTTGATCTGCTTGAATTGATCCACATCAAGCATCAGCAGGCTCAGCGGCGTCTGCTGCCGTCTTGCCTTTTGCCGTTCCCGTTCAGCCAGTTCGACAAAGTAACGCCGATTGGGCAACCGGGTTAAGGTATCTTCGCGCGCCATGTGCGCAAATTGAGCGCTCTGCTGTAGCATAGCCCAGTGTTTGCGCAAAGTGATGATGGCCAGCAACCACAGCATCAGCAACATACTCAGGCTGACCAGTACCTGTAGCCGCCATGTCTGCATGTACTCATCCGGTGCCAGGCCGACAATCACGATGAACGGCAACCCGGCAACCCGGCGAGCGCCAAACCAGCGTTCAACACCATCAATCGGGGAGCGCATATTAAACAAGGCAAAAGGCCGCTGTGAAGCGAGGAACGCTGCGACGGTAGACGACTCAACCGTCTGGCCAACAGCGCCTTCCTGCAACGGTTTACGAGCCAACACCATACCTTGGTGATCGATGATGGCAATACTCGCCTTGGGAGCGATTTCAATCCGCTCTATACGATAAGAGAAAAATTCTAAATCCAAAGCGATGGCCACCAAACCGGCAAACTCGCCCTGGTCTAGCACTAAACGCCGCGCCTGGGTGACATTCAGTTGTCCAGTATGGCCGATAAAACCCTGGGTGACCACGGTTTGCCGGTTGGGATCATCACGCAGCGCTTGGCAGTATTCGCGCTCACTGGCATCAAATCCGATGATCGCGTTGGAATGCGTCACAATACACTCAGCATTGAGCGCACTGACCAGAAAGGCATGGGGCACAGTGGATTGCTTGTCGATTAGCAGCCGTGTCAAGCGTCGCCGTGTTTCCGGTTCGGGGTGAGGATAAAGCAACTGCGCCGTGTCTACATGACCCGCGATATCGCGCAGCACATAATCTGATGCTGCGAATGCTCCCACGATCCACTCGGCGATAAGATCGCTGCTATGCTGTAACGAGCGTTCGGCGCTGTCCCTCACCTGCGCATAACCGTAGTGCAGGCTGACGGCTGTAATCAAACCCACCCCCAGACAGAACAGGCTGCACAGCAACAGACTCGAACGGCGGAAACTATCGTTTATCATCAAACTTTGACGCTGGGCTTGGTGGGTAGCGTGTTATACCGTGACAGTATAACAATAGGGTCATCTGTAAAGAGCATCATTCTGATTTTTTACACTTGAGCTGTGCACGACCTTTAAAATAGATTTGAAAAATCAATTACTCAAACCACATTTTCTGCATCTGCAACTTATCGTGTATCATTGATGCACCGCAATAACCGATGGAGTTCACGATGTTTGATCCTAGCGACCGTTCGTTGGAAGGCAAAACGGCCCTGATTCTTGGCGTAGCCAACGAAAACTCGATCGCCTACGGTTGTGCTAAAGCCTTCAAAGCGCTGGGCGCTCGTTTAGCCATCACCTACCAGAACGACAAGGCGCGGCGTTTCGTAGAACCGGTGGCTGAAGCCCTGGAAACCGACATTTTCATGCCCTGCGATGTGCAAAAGTCCGGCGAGTTAGAAGCAGTATTCGAAGCCATAGACCAGCAATGGGGACGGCTGGATGCGGCGTTGCACTCCATCGCTTTCGCCCCCAAAGAAGACCTGCACGGCCGGCTCGCTGATTCCTCCCCGGAAGGATTCGGACTGGCGATGGACATTTCCTGTCATTCGTTCATCCGCATGGCCCGTCTGGCCGAGTCACGCATGCATGAGGGTGGAACGCTGATTGCGATGAGCTATTACGGTGCCGAGAAAGTGGTACACAGCTACAATCTGATGGGGCCGGTCAAAGCCGCACTGGAGTGCTCAGTGCGTTACCTGGCTCATGAGCTCGGTCCCAAAGGTATTCGAGTGCACGCCATCTCTCCGGGGCCGGTTAAGACCCGCGCCGCATCGGGTCTTAAACATTTCGATGAGCTCATGGAATCTGCCGCCAAACGTGCGCCCAGAGGCCAGTTGGCCAGCATTGAGGATGTGGGGGCCGCAACGGCGTTTTTAACCTTGAACGTAGCGCGCCTGATCACCGGCGAGACCATCTACGTGGATGGTGGTTATCACATTATGGGCTGACAAGCCACGCCATGCTGACGCCTGGTTGCCCGCGCCAGCATCAGGTGAAGACGGTGCCTCACCCGCCTTGCAGGGTCACGGTCACCCGTCGTCGGTGGCCGCTGGTGCGGTGTTCCCACAGATAGATCCCTTGCCAGGTTCCAAGGGCGCAACGCCGTTCCCTGATCGGAATGCTCAGCCCGGTTTGAGTAAGCACGGTGCGCACATGCGCTGGCATATCATCCGGGCCTTCGCTCTGATGCTGGAATAACGGATCGCCGTCTGGTGCCAGTCGCGCCATAAATGCCTCCAGATCGCGGCGCACCGTGGGATCAGCATTTTCACACAGCATCAGCGAAGCGCTGGTGTGATGGACAAAGACATGACACAACCCGGCGGTAATCCCCGCAGCGCCCACAAAACGCTGCACTTCATTGGTCAGCTCGTGGGTGCCTCGACCCCGGGTGGTTACGGTGAAGGTGGTTTGTTTTAGCATAGGGCAACGATTCCGTTGGGAATGAGAGAGTGGATTTTACCGCAATCCTGGCGTCAACATGACCCGCCTCGACTCAACGAATCATGGTCTAATAAACGTAAATGTTCAGCCCCCCTTCACCCTAGCCCTCTCCCCCATTTATGGGGGAGAGGGGACTGAACGATTATATAGCCATTCGCTGTGTTTTCCAGACATGAAATAGTCGTTCGCCCTGATGACCGTGGTGTAGGGGCGGTTCGCGAACCGCCCCTACAGCCTATATTCGATCCGCAGTCGCCCATGGAGGCACTGTTCCAATGACCGGATAGTTCATCAAATGGCTATAATAAACAAACCCATTAACTTTGATCACAAGGAGCAGAGACGCATGAGCACTGTTTTTTCTAAAATCATCGCCCGCGAAATACCCGCAGAAATTGTCTACGAAGACGAGCTGGTATTAGCGTTCAAAGACATCGCGCCAGCCGCGCCCGTGCATATTTTGATTATCCCAAAGCGGGAAATTGCCACGGTGAATGACGCCACCACGGAAGACGAGCTGGCATTGGGGCGGATGTTCACCGCAGCACGCCAAATCGCTCA
>SKOM01000013.1 GCA_007120095.1 Candidatus Competibacteraceae bacterium
AAGTCCACCGAGACCAAGTGCTATTGGTCGTCAACACCGCCAGTCAGTGTGGTTTTACTGGACAATTTGAAGGTTTGGAACAACTGGATTCTGAGCTGCAGGATCGCGGCTTTCGGGTGATTGGCTTTCCCTCGGGTGACTTTAATCAAGAGTATGCCGACGAGCAAGACATTGCCAGTTTTTGTCGCTTAAACTATGGGGTGGAGTTTCCCATGTATGAAAAAGTGCATGTCTCAGAACGTCTTGCCCAGCCGGGCATGCTGTATCATGTTCTCGGCCAACAGGCTGGGGAATTTCCGCGCTGGAATTTCCATAAATATTTGATTGGGCGTGATGGCAGTGTGTTGGCGTCGTTCAATAGCCGCGTGCGCCCTGATGATCCGCAGTTGCGGGCGGCTATTGAAGCGGCGCTGTAAGCCTACAGCTACGATACAATATGCGCGGCCAGTGCCTGCAAATCAGTCACACAGGTATCCGGCGCTATATCCCATGGGTCAAACGGCACCTCTGCATCGCGCCTGACCCAGACACTGCGCAGACCGGTTTGCGCGGCTCCGATAACATCGAAAGGGTTACTGGAGACCAGCCAAATCTGCTCGGCACGAGCGTTAAGGCGTCTGCTGAGGTGAATATACACTGCTGGATCGGGCTTAAATCGCTTAATTTCATCAACGCTGATAATATCCTGCATATAGGCATCAAGACCCGCATGGTACAACAATCCGGTAACCGCCTCCAAGGTGCCGTTAGAAAACGCGACACAGCGTATTCCGGCAGCCTGGAGCTGATTAAGCGCCGACGGTACGTCCGGAAAGGCGGGCAATTGAGCATACACAGCCATCAACTGAGCATGATCATGCACCGATAAACTAGTTTGCAAGGCTTGATCGGTAAACTGCAACGCCTGATAAATGCAATCCTTGAACGGTACATAAGCACCCATCAAGCTGCGACGGAAACTGTATTCAAGCTGTTTATCACGCCAACGACGTGCAAATTCAGCCGCTCGTTCAGACGATGGCAAGTGCTGTTCAAGCGCTACGGTCACACCCTGAGTATCAATTAGAGTGCCATAGACATCCAAAGCCAGTATCGGGAGCATACGTTGTCGCCTCGTTCTCAAGACCATGAATAGTAATGTTACTGTTAATCTGATTGTAGAACTCCGATTATGCCAACTCGCTACACTCATTACTCAAAGGATTCGCGTCTCTGATATGCTGGCGCTCTGGGAGGCGAGGAGTTTATCCTGCTGCTGCCGCAGACGCCCATCCATGATGCCGTCGACATTGTTGAAACCTTGCACCGCTTGGTGGAATCGACTGATTTTGAAGGCCCCAAGCGGATCATCATCAGTCTCGGACTCACCGGCACTAGCTTGGTGACGATGCCAACCGCCTAATCAAACGCGCCGATCTGGCCCTATACGCCGCTAAAAACCAAGGACGTAACCGCTGGAACAGCAACGCTGCATGATGAAACACAGGAATAACTGATGCACATCTGGGTTGATGCCGACGCCTGCCCCAACGTCATTAAAGAGATTTTATTCCGAGCCGCCCGCCGCACCGGTCTGCCGCTGACACTGGTCGCCAATCAGCCGGTGCGGGTACCGCCAGGTCGGAATATTCGCAGTATCCAAGTAGCCGCCGGTTTTGATGTCGCTGATAACTGGATTGTGGCCCAGGTGCAACCAGGGGAGCTGGTGATTACCGCCGATATTCCACTGGCCGCTGCGGCCGTCGCCCAACAGGCTTATGCGCTGAATCCACGCGGTGAGTTTTACACGGAGGCCAATATTCGCCAGCGTTTGACGATGCGTAATTTCATGGATCAACTGCGCAGCACGGGCATCGATACCGGAGGGCCAGCGGCTTTTCATCAGCGTGATCGACAAGCCTTTGCTAATCAATTAGATCGCTGGTTGGTTCAGCAGACTCAACGCTAGGCACAACACAACCACTATTATTCACCCTTAAAACCTGATAGAGTGCCCCGCTAGCGTTCCTGCCTCATCTGGTCTGCAAGACCAGCCTGTCAGTCAGTTTCTGCCCGCTGATCGTGGATCGTCCAAGGCTCCCCCGATAAGCACGAGTATGCACTCGTCCCTGTAGCCTTGGATCGATTTATGGAAAAATAACTACACTATGTCTTTTGATTCACTAGGCTTATGCCCCGAATTGCTGCGCGCTATTAACCAGCAGCGCTATACTCAAGCCACCGGCATTCAACAACAAGCGATTCCTGTAATTCTGGCGGGTCACGATGTCATGGCCAGTGCCCAAACCGGCACCGGCAAAACCGCCGCTTTTGCCCTGCCCCTGCTGCAACGACTGGCGAGTACTCAATCTAACCATCCCGGTCGCCGCCCCCGAGCCTTAATCCTCACCCCGACACGGGAGCTTGCGGCTCAAGTCGCCGAAAGCACCAGCACTTACGGACGCCATTTGTCCTTAAAATGCACGGCGATTTTTGGTGGGGTCAGCATGCAACCACAATTACAGAAACTGCGTCAAGGCAGCGATGTGCTGATCGCCACTCCTGGTCGCCTCATTGACCACATGGAGCGCGGTACGATTGATCTGGCCGGTATTGAAATCTTAGTGCTGGACGAAGCCGATCGGATGCTGGACATGGGGTTCCAGCCCGCACTGGAACGCATCATGCGCACCATCCCCAAGCAACGCCAAACACTGCTGTTTTCAGCGACATTCTCAGCGGATATCACCAAGCTGGCGCGCAAATTTCTCAATGCCCCTCACATACTCGATGCCACACCGAAGCAAACCGCCGCCGTGTTAGTCGAACAAACCGCCTTCTGGGTGGATGCCGGGCGCAAACGTGAACTGCTGGCGCATTTAATCGGGGAGCGCCGCTGGCATCAGGTTTTGGTATTTACCCGCACTAAGCGGGGGGCCGATCGCTTATCTCGACACCTGTCGCAGGTGGGGATTGATTCGGCGTCAATCCATGGCGACAAAAGCCAAAACCAACGCACCCGCGCACTCAGCGAATTTAAAAAGCAATCCGTACGGGTGTTGGTAGCTACAGATGTCGCGGCACGCGGTTTGGACATCCAGCGTCTGCCGACGGTGGTTAATTTCGATATGCCCAATAATCCCGAAGATTATGTGCACCGGATCGGTCGGACCGGTCGGGCGGGTCAGGCGGGCATGGCCGTTTCCTTGGTCGCCGCAGAAGAGCGCATGCAATTCAATGCGATTCGCCGCTTAATCGGCCCATCACTGGAGCCGGAAGTGTTGCAAGGTTATCAACCTATGATCAGCGCCCCACCACCGGCTACCAAACTGCCCCGTCAGTCGAAAGCACGCCCCAACAACTGGCGGTCCAGCAAACCGGCTCGCCGCCACTACGCTCACCCGGCAGCCCGCTAGCTGACTCATACCTCAGCATTCCGCCAGGTATGGGCGGAATCCGGTGCCAAGGACGGCTTCTGGATAGTCAGCAGCGGTATCATGGCTGCACGAGACGCTGTACTCGGTCTCTGCGCCTCTGGACAGAGTGGTAAGCAACCTTCTCTTTTACCTGATCGATTTCTCAGGGCAGCAGTGATTTTGACTTTGTTCAATAATTGAGCTATAAATTTTAGTACTATCCAGATACCGGTAAGTTGCCGATTCAATGAGCGCTGCCACTCAAAAGTACCGTCAATGCGAACTGATCAGCCCACTAGGTAAGGATGTA
>SKOM01000178.1 GCA_007120095.1 Candidatus Competibacteraceae bacterium
ATGCATACCTGTGGATTCCCATTGGTTATTGTTTGTAAACTTAATATTACCTTAACTGGCTGCAAATGCCTAACGGCTATTAATGGCGTTATAATGTGACTCGATTATTACGCCGGTTTGGTGTGGTTTCGAGTATAGCATTGTCGATCTTTACCATTGTCAAGTGTAGACGACCCGACCAGCCACTGTGAAGTGTTGTTACGCTCCAACTTCAGCGCCGCAATCGAATGGTTTTCCTGAGACATAAGGTGTCACGTGCAGCAGCATTTATTTTGCCGAATACTGGCAAGCTCGGTTAGACTATGGCTACCCAGAGGAGCGCCGTATTGACCACCGACACGCATTATTCCGCATTACAGTTGGTTTTTGACACCAACGTTCTGGTCGATGCCTTAGCCGCACGCGACCTTAATGGTCAGTATGCGGCTGCGGTTCTGGACACAGTGCGGCAGGGTGAAGTCGAGGGCTGGTATGCACCGCATACCCTGATGGCTGTTTATGCCCAGTTGGAAACCCTGTTGGCAGCACCGAAGGCGTATGCCTTGGTGCAAGAGCTGGCGACCGTGATTAAACCGCTGCCTCAAGTCGGTGACGAACTCGTGCAACTCGATTTACCAGCGGGTGGCCGGCTTGATCAGATGCTGAGTATTCATTTAGCCGAGGATTATTTGCCCAACCCTCTGTTTGTCACCGATGATCCAGAGTTTCCTCAAACCGCAGAAAGGCGGGTGGTACACTCTAAGCTATTGGCTGAACAGGGTGTAGCACCGTGGCAAAACCCCGAATCCCGTCTGCCGTTTATTGACCTAGCTCTGCAGCAGCGGGCCATTAGGCCGCAGTTGCAACGCAATATCCATCGTGTGTTGCAACATGGCCAGTACATTCTCGGTCCCGAAGTCAGTGAACTGGAGCAGCGCCTGGCGGATTACACCGGGGCGGAACACTGTGTTACTGCTGCCAGTGGCACCGAGGCGTTGCTGATCAGTCTGATGGCCCTGAGTGTAGGTCCGGGCGATGAGGTCATCACCACTCCCTTCAGTTTCATCGCGACCACCGAAGTCATTGTCTTACTCGGAGCCAGGCCAGTATTTGCCGATGTGGAACCGGACACCGCAAATATCGACGCCAGCGCGATTGAGGCCCAAATCAGCAGTTGCACCCGCGCCATCATGCCGGTCAGTCTTTACGGTCAGCCAGCCGATATGGAGGCGATTAACGCCGTTGCCGCCCGCTATAATCTGCCGGTGATTGAAGATGCTGCACAAAGTTTTGGTGCTGAATACCAGGGCCGCAAAAGCACTAACCTCAGCACGGTAGGGTGTACCAGCTTTTTCCCCAGCAAACCCCTGGGTGGCTATGGCGACGGCGGGGCGATTTTCACCAACCATGCCAACCTAGCTCAAGTGTGTCGGGAGCTGCGGGTGCATGGGCAAAGCGAGCGTTATTTGCACACCCGTATCGGCGTCGGCGGGCGCATGGACTCGTTGCAATGTGCCGTGGTGCTGGCCAAACTGGAACGCTTCGAGCAGGAGGTACAACGTCGTCAGGCCATTGGAGCGCGCTATAACACGCTACTGGATCAAGCCGGTATTGCCCGAGTCCAGCAGCGCCCGGATCGCAGCAGCGTGTTTGCCCAGTACACCCTGTTTACCGAACAGCGCGAACGGGTGCAGGCGGCTTTGCAACGGGCCGGTATTCCCACAGCGGTGCATTACCCCTTGCCCTTGAATTTACAGCCTGCCTACCAGCGCTTATGTTGTCCCGACTGCACGCCGGTAGCGGCCTCACTGGCTCAACGGGTGCTGAGTTTACCGATGGGTGCCGATTTACGCCCCGACCAGCAGCAGCGCATTGTCGAGGCGCTGACTGCGGCGGTTAATCAATAAGATCCAGGCGTAATTTGCCTTGCGCTTCCCAATCTTGCAGGCGTTGCGCGGCGGCTTCTGTCGAGAGTCCCTGATGCTGAATCAGCAGGCTGCGCAGCACCGAACGCACCCCGGCTCCGACGGTGTGTACCCGGCCGCAGGCGTATAACACCCCCTCCTGCTCGATTAACCAGTCCAATACCTGTTTATCGGCCTGCAGCAGTCGATCTTGCACAAAAGTACCGTCTTCTGGATCGTGTGAAAATGCCGTGTCCAGCCGGGTGAGGTACCCCTGTTGCTGCCAGGTTTGCAATGACTCTCCATAGAAAAAATCCCCAGTCCGCTTGTAATTGCCAAACACCAGCCATACCGGCCCGGTGCGTTGCCCCGCCGCCTGTTCAGCGATAAAGCCAATAAAGGGCGCGATACCACAACCCGCAGCGACCAGAATCATGGGCTGTTTGGGGTCTGCGGGTGGATTGAAGTTGGGGTGCGGGCGCAATGTAGCGCTGAGCTGGTCCCCAACTGCCAGTTGCCGACACAACAGACCCGAGGCTTTACCCGGTAGCACCTCGCCAGCGGCGTTATGGCGCCGGGTCAGGGCGACCGTCAGCAGAATCCGCCGGGGATCAATGAGCGCACTGCTGCCAATCGAGTAGGGACGCCCCGGTTCGCCTGCGCTGGGGGAAACCAGCAGCAAATCGCCGGGGCGAAATGTGAGGGGTTCAGCCGTAGTGAATTCCAGAGACCATACTTCGTTGGTATCGGCATCGTCCGGGTCGTTCAGTTGCTGGCGGTGCGTCAATGTCAGGGTGACGGCCACATCGCCCGGCGGCGCGGTCACCGTTCCGGTATCGATGTTTAAATCCTCCGCTACAGTGCTTAGCCACTGTTGCCATGCCGGGCTGGGGTCGCCATCGGCCTTGACCACGGGGTTCTGTTCCTGGGCACCCGCAGCAAGCAGGGCTTGGCGCACGGTTAAGCCACCGGCACAAAAATGGGTGTAACTGGAATCACCCAGCGCCAGTAAGCTGAAGCGGCAGTTGGATAGCGTGTGTGCTGATAAGTGTTTGAGCAGATTACGACCTTGATCAGGCACTTGACCATCGCCCGTCGTCGATACAATCAGCAGCACCCGGCGGAAGGTGTTCAGCTCAGCGGCTCGCACCCCGGCCAATGAGGTGAGCAGCACCCCGAGTCCGGCGCGGCGCAAGGTCTCCGCCGTGGCCGTGGCCAAGCGGGCTGCCGTGCCGGTCTGGCTGGCATAAGCGACTAAAATTTCGGCATCGGCATCGCCGCTGCGCTGATGCGATTGGCGCCACCGCCGCGCCCACGACATCAGGCCGGTCACCATGAGCATCAGCAAGGCCAGAGCCGCCAGCAGATTCAGTGCCCCAGACCACCCCCCGGCCCAAGTGCCTTCATGCAGTTCCGCGACCAGCCCCGGATAATTCGCCAGTCGGATCACGTCGTGCTGGGTCACCAGATAATGAGCGTCACCTTGGGCATCAACACCACTGACAATGACGGCGGTGCGTTGCCTGCGCTCGGCGGAGTACACGCCCTCCAGTGGCGTATGCTCAACTGTGCGTTCAATGGCCTGCGCCAGGCTAACCCGCCGTCCATCGCGGTCAATGGCGGACAAATCTGGGGTGGCGATATTCAGCGCCAGCAGTACACCGGTCAAGGTGATCATCAACACCAAAGGGAAAGCTATCCAGCCCGCTACGGTATGCCAACCGATCAGGGTGTGGCGCAGTCGCGGCCAGGCGAGCAGCGGCCCGACAATGATCACCAGTAACAGCGCATAGCTGGTGATTTCGACCACCAGCGC
>SKOM01000171.1 GCA_007120095.1 Candidatus Competibacteraceae bacterium
CTGGAAAACAGAGCAAATGGCTATAGCAGCACCAGGCCAATCGTCTATCCTCGGAAAAATCGACTCAGCGATGCTGGCACAAGGTTTGCTGGGTTTTTCTATGAACTTTATATCGTGAGGATTGCTATGGCGTGTACCGCCCCCCCCCTTCAGCTTGCCGAGGCGCTGTTCCAAAATGCCGTCGAGCAATCGGCGATCGCCATCGCCATCACGGACACAACGGCGCGCATCGTTTATGTCAACCGCGCTTTCACCGCCATGACGGGTTACTCGGCTGACGATGTGATCGGGCTTAACCAGTCGGTGTTGTCGTATAAAACCACACCTAAAGCCGTCTATCAGGAGCTGTGGGCTAATATAAGCGCCGGACGTGACTGGAGTGGACGCTTGCTCAACCGGCGCAAAGACGGCACACCTTATATCGCTGAGTTAACCGTCACACCAGTGACATCTGCTGCAGGCGAACGCGATGTCACCCATTTTTTAGGTATGCACCGCGATGTGACCAAAGAATATAGGCAGTCCTGCCAATTGGCCTACCACAAACAACTGATTGAATCTGTGGTTTCGGTAGCTCCCATGGCCGTCGCCCTGCTCGACAGTGAGGGCAAGGTAGTACTGGATAATCCCGCGTATCAGTCTGTAGTCAACGATTTAAAGATAAAGGAACCGGCTCACTCGGTACTGACTATTCTGCGGGAAAATCTGGGCGAAGCGTTCGATTTGGCAGCGGCGCGGCGGCGACCGCTGCTGAACAATGAATTGCGTTTCGAACGCCCGGGGGCCGAGCCACGCTGGTATTCCTGCTCAGTGGCCTGGTTCGAAGAACATCCGACAGCGATTGATGCGTTTCACCAGAATGCGAAATCGGTTTATCAATTGTTGCTGATGCATGATATCAGCATATCCAAACGCCAACAGGAAGCGCTGGGGCTGGCGCTGATGCGTGAGCGTTTGTCTGAGAATGAATACAATCAAAGTGTTAGAGAGGCATTATCCGGCGCAGTTTTTCAACTGCAAGGGCCGATTAATTTAATTGCGGCCGCTACCCGGCTGCAACGCCGCCGAGCGGGTGCAGCCGCCGTTAACGATCCGCTGGTTCGCGCGCTGGTCGACGCCCAGGAAGCCGGCGAACGGGCGATTGCAACCCTGCAAGCAGCCATACCCGAAGAGTTACAAACGCCGGTCGGGCCGGTCAATCTCAATGAGATTATCCGCGATGTGCTGATGCTGGAAACCGATACGTTTCTTTCAGCGGGAGTGACGGTGGATTGGTGCCCAGCGCTTATTTTGCCTTCACTGCAAGGCGATCCCAGCGCCCTGCGCATTGTATTTCGGCAACTGATCCGCAATGCGGTCGAAGCCATGAATACCAGCGGCTGGAGCGAACGTAATCTGCATCTGAGCACTTCAACGCGCGGCGGGCGGATTGAGGCGGCAATCAGTGACACCGGCCCTGGCATTCCTGAAGCCACACGTTTCAAGGTATTTGAACCGTTTTTCTCCACCAAACGCGCTTGCAAAGGCGCTCGCGGCATGGGGCTAACCGTGGCACAGGATGTGGTCAGCCGTCACAGAGGAGTACTGGAAATCGACCCGGATTATACCGACGGCTGCCGTCTACGCTTGAGTTTTCCCCATAATCACCCACCGCCCAGCGATCCGGGGGCTTTGGAATGAGTCTATCCGAGGCCAGCACGCCAGAGGCCAGACTGGAAACCGTCTTAGACACGTTATACAGTGTCAGCCGGGTCATGTCGCGTTCGCTGGAATTCGACCAGACCTTGGCGGCGGTGCTGCGCGTACTGGACGAACAATGCGGTATGCGCCGATCACTGGTGTACCTTCCCGCCACGCGCGGACTGTCTCATGGATTTCGTGTGTTACATGGTATCGATACCCGCTCGGCACCCGATGCGGACGGGTATGCCGAGCACAGCGTGGTAGGGCAGGTGTTACAGAGCAATCGCGCCATCGTCGTTGAATGCCTGACGGACGCTCCCAATTACGTCCACCAGTGTGATTTATTCCTTGGCGATGCGCCTTTCATCGGGGTACCGATCAGGTGCGATCACCGCTCAGTCGGTATGCTGGGGCTACAACCCCGGCGCTGTACCTCGGCCAGCCTTGCCGATTATGCCCGCATCGGCAAAATTGTCGCTAACCTGATTGCTCAGCGGGTGGGCGGCATCGCGAGCACGGGCACACCACAGCGGGCAAAAGTCGAAAAAAGCCATCGACCTCGTGGTACTGACGATCAGTCTGCACCCCCTTTTATCGTCGGGCATACGGCTAAGATGCAGCGGGTTTTCCAGCAGATTCGGCAAGTGGCCAAATGGAAGACCACGGTACTGGTGCGCGGTGAAACCGGCACCGGCAAAGAACTGATTGCTGAGTCCATCCACTATAAATCGCCCCGCGCTGCCGGCCCGTTTATCAAACTCAACTGCGCCGCTTTACCGAAAAATCTGCTGGAATCGGATTTATTCGGCCACGAAAAAGGCGCCTTTACCGGCGCATTGGCCCAGCGCAAAGGCCGTTTCGAAATGGCCGATGGCGGTACCTTGTTTCTCGATGAGATCGGCGAAATTTCACCTGCGTTTCAGGCTAAGTTGCTGAGAGTTTTACAGGAAGGTGAGTTCGAGCGCGTCGGCGGCACCCGCACCCTGAAAGTCGATGTCAGAGTCATTGCCGCCACTAATGTCGATCTGGAACTTGAGGTCGAAAGCGGTCGATTCCGTGAGGATCTGTATTACCGTCTGAATGTGATGTCGATTCAACTGCCACCGCTGCGCGAGCGCAGCGATGATATCCCGGAAATTGCCCGCCATCTGCTCAATAAGATTGCCCAGGTGCAGGGCCGCCCCTTGCAGATCACCGACAGTGCCCTGAGGATTTTGCTGCACCAGGAATGGCCTGGCAATGTGCGCGAGCTGGAAAACTGTATCGAGCGCGCGGCCGTGATGAGCGAGGATGGCCATATCGACCGTGATTTGATGTTGCTCGCGGGCATCGAGGATCGGGTGACCCCGCAACGGGGCGGCCATAACGCCGTGGATCTGGATGATCCCGAACTCGACGAACGTGAACGGGTGATCGCGGCACTGGAACAAGCCGGCTGGGTGCAAGCCAAAGCGGCGCGGTTGTTGAATATGACCCCACGGCAAATTGCCTACCGGGTGCAAACCCTGAATATCAAAATGCGCCAGATTTAAGCAGCGCAACACTGTCCTGCGTGGATTTGTCTGGAGCCACACATAAGCGCATGTGATCTATACGACAATCCTTATTCTAGAAAATATCTAAGTCGTTTAATCAAAAAAGGTTTAGATTTTTTAGGGTGCTGGCATGAGGTTTGCTCATAAGCAGATTAAACACTTGCCTCAATACTGGGGAATGTAGGTCAGCTTGAGAGGATTGACGATGCAACTGCCTGTAATCAAAAAAGGCGCGTCTGCCGCCACACGGGGCTGTGCGCTACAGAGCGCGTGTAAATCCGGTGCGGAAGCAGACGGGCTGGCGCACCTGCCCGAATCTATCCGTGCCAAGGTACAGGATCACCCCTGTTACTCCGAGCAGGCCCACCATTATTTTGCCCGCATGCATGTGGCGGTGGCTCCCCGATGCAATATCCAGTGCCATTACTGCAACCGCAAATACGACTGCTCTAACGAATCACGTCCCGGTGTCGTCTCGGAGGTGATGACTCCCGAGCAGGCGGTGAAAAAAACCCTGGCGGTGGCGGCTACGATTCCGCAAATGACGGTGCTGGGCATTGCCGGACCCGGCGATCCTTTAGCGAATCCCCAGCGCACGTTTGCCACCTTCCGTCAGTTGGCCGAAAAGGCCCCGGATATAAAACTCTGTGTCTCAACCAATGGTTTGGCCCTGCCCGAGTGGGTCGACGAGCTGACGCAATACAATATTGATCATGTCACTATCACCATCAACTGCCTTGATCCAGATATCGGGGCGCAGATTTACCCATGGATTGTCTGGAAGGGGGAGCGGATCCATGGGCGAGAGGGAGCACAAATCCTGATCGAGCAGCAGCAGAAAGGGCTGGAAATGCTGACCGCTCGCGGTGTTCTGGTCAAAGTCAACTCGGTGATGATTCCGGGTGTGAATGACCAGCATCTGAAACAGGTCTCGAAAGTTGTTAAGGCCAAGGGAGCCTTCCTGCACAATGTCATGCCGCTCATCGCCCGCGCCGAACACGGTACCTATTACGGCCTTAACGGCCAGCGCGAACCCACCGCCCTGGAGTTACAAACGCTACAGGACGAATGCTCGGGCGATATGGCCATGATGCGCCACTGCCATCAGTGTCGCGCCGATGCCGTCGGTATGTTAGGTGAAGATCGCCGCGAGGAGTTTACCCTCGACAAGATTGCTGATCTTGACATCGATTATGCCGCCGCCATGGCCGAACGCACCCGGGTACGTGCCGAGATCAACGCTAAGCTTAAACAGCAACGCGCCGTTAAATCCTGTCTTGGCCACTCAGCCGCACCCGCGACCACCCGCAGCCTCCGGGTTGCCGTAGCCACTCGCGGCGAGGGGCTGATTAACGAACATTTCGGCCGCGCCCAGGAATTTCTGGTCTATGAGGTCAATACCAGCGGCCAGCGTCTGCTGGGTCGGCGGCAATGCCCGGCGTATTGCAGTGGCCCGTCAAGCTGCGGGGACGGTGAAGCCGTGATTGACCGTATCATCCACGCGCTGGAGGGAGTTGAGGTGCTGTTGGCGAGCAAAGTCGGCTTTGAGCCTTGGGCCGATTTGGAGCGTGCCGGTATTCAGCCCAATGGTGAATATGCCATGCAACCCATTCACCAGGCTCTGCGAGCCGTGTATGCCGAAATGGCGGTTGCCGGCAAGCTCGATTTGCCCGCCACTGGAACGGCCGGATGTGCCGCTTGAGACTCCAACTCTATGATTGTGTTCTCGAACCCATCGAGATCCCCGCTGACTTGAGCAACCCGCTTGCCAAGTCGTTATTCACTGTGGAGCTTTATTATGCCTAATATTACCTTTTCCAGTCCGATCCACCGCGACAAAACCGTGTATGCGGTGGCCGGTTCACATACCCAGACCATTTTAAAAATCGCCAAGGAAAATCATATCCCCATTGATTTTTCCTGCCAGGACGGCGAATGTGCGACCTGTATGGTCAAGGTCACCCCCTTGGCGCGTCAGGGCACCCGAATCGAAACCATGGCCAGCCGGTTAACCGACAAGGAGTTGGTGGTGCTGCGCGAACACAAAAAAGTTACGGCTGACGAAGTCGAGCGCATGCGGGTCGAGGATGTGGTCACGACGCCATGGCGTTTAGCCTGTCAGTTGATCCTGCGCGACGAAGACCTGCTGGTCGAGTACTAATCCCAGTCAACCGTTTACACTCACCACCACCACCAATACCGACCATAGCGCCGCATAGTCTGAGCATTCAGCGGCGCATCCTGGCTTGATCCGGTCGGCACTGGTGGTTCCTCGCCCGCGATCGCCGGGTGATTCGAGTCCAGTGGGTGAGCCGAATCCCGCCAAAAACCCCAATCCAAGGCACCATCTGCCGTTGCTAGATCAGCCGATATGTGGTTGAATGGGCGAGCAAATTCAAAAAAATCAGTTACTAACCAATAATATACTATACACGGACGAATTTTCCGCTATGCTTTACAGTGGTCAATTAGTTCAATCGTTCGACTGCACAAACAACACGTTTGCAAACTCGAAACCCGGAGACCCCATGCCATGAACAACATCATCGAAGACGTCGAAAAGCAACTAGATCGCTGGTTCGCAACCTTGAAGACTGGCGACTCGGCTCAAGTAACTAAACTCTATGCGCAAGACGCGATTTTGCTTTCGACGCTCAAGGGCGACGTCAAAAAAGGCCACCAGAAGATACGCGAGTACTTTGAGAAGGAGTTTCTACCGAAGCATCCCGTCGGTACGGCTGTCGAACCCCATACAAGATTTCTGGGTGAGGTTGCCGTCAACTCCGGAATCTACAGCTTCAAGATCGACAGCGAAGACAATGAACGCGTCACAGTAAAAGCCCGTTACACATTCGTCTATCAATGGACGGAGAACGATTGGAAGATTGTGGAACACCACTCGTCGTTGAACCCTGACTGAGACTTTCGCAGTAGGTCGACCCATCCGTGAACTTCCTCGGCTTACAGCCCGCGTACTTTCATTCCTCCGAATACGCTGCGCTATTCGGAGGTACGCGGACGCCTGGATCAGGATAGCGACCGCATGATGATAACCCTCACCTTGCTTGATTTTGTTGGTGTCTTTGCCTTCGGCGTGACCGGCGGCCTGCTCGCCGTTCGCCACGGTTTCGATCTATTCGGGATTCTCGTCCTGGCGGTGGTCACCGCCCTGGCGGGCGGTATCACCCGTGATGTGCTGATCGCCGACCTGCCGCCAGCGGCGTTCCAAACCAACGCGTATTTGATGGTCGCGCTGGCTGCCGGGGTGACCTGCTTCGTCGCGCACCGCCTGCTACAGCGGTTGCGCCACCCCATCATGGTGTTCGATGCCTTAGGGATCGGGGTCTTTGCCACCCTCGGCTGCGAGAAGGCGCTGCGCTTCGGCCTCGATCCCCTGGTCGCCATCCTGATCGGCATACTTAGCGCGGCTGGCGGCGGCATTATCCGCGATCTTTTGGTGGCGGAAGCGCCTCGCATCTTCAAAGAGGAAATCTACGCCGCTGCGGCGCTGCTGGCGGCTGTGATTGTGGTGATTGGCGACGCATTAGCCTGGCCGTCGGTAGCGGTGGCAACCGCTGCGATCACGGCCGGTTTTGTTCTCCGGGTGCTGTCGGTGGCGTTCCACTGGCGACTCCCCCGGGCACCTGGCTCATAGCCCCGCCAGAGTATGAGACCGACCGCACGATTGGTTATCGAGCAGGGGCGCGACGCGACGCGCCACCATCTTGATCCCGGGCTAGCCGGCGACTACAAACGCCAGCTCACCGAGCCACTCGGTGAGAAAGTCGGACGATCATCGCTGACACGGGCTTCTGGCTGGCACTGGTAAATCGGCGCAATCACTGGCATTCGGCAGCCGTTGCTCAAGAACTGCACGACAACATAGAACAGCCGGGACGGTTACGCGCCCAATCCGGGCGTTTCTCGGCAAAACGCTCACAGCCGGGCTGCTGCTCATAGGGACGCCGCAGCATGTCCTGTAATTGGTGAATCAATGTGTAATCCCCCTGCTCGGCAAGGTCAATTGCCTCCTGTGCTAAGTAATTGCGTAACACATAGAGGGGATTGGTCGTGTTCATGCGTTGCTGGCGATCCGCCGCCGGTACATCATCCTGACGCGCTCTAATGGCATAACGGCTCAGCCATTCCAATAATTCCGGCTCATGCTGGTGACGCTTGGCCGCATTGTAAAACGCCGGTTCCACGGGGCCAAGATCGGGAGCGTCCAGATCAACGGCAGCCAGTCCACGGAAAAACAAGGTCATGTCAATCTCGGCATCTTGCAATAAGCGCTGCAATGTCCCGACCAAATCGGCATCCTCAGTTCGCCATTCCAGCAAGCCTAATTTCGCCGTCAGCATCTGCGCGTAGCCGTTTTCAAATTCCTCCACAAAGCGATCAAGACCGCTCTGTAATGCCGCAGTGTCAGTCAACACGGTGGACAGGGCATTAGCCAACTGCACCAGATTCCAGTGGGCGATAGCCGGTTGCTGACCGAAGCGATAGCGGCGTTCCATAGCATCGGTGGTGTTCGGTGTCCAATTAAAATCAAAATTATCCACCCAGCCATAAGGGCCATAATCAATGGTCAGACCGAGGATGGATAAATTATCCGTGTTCATCACCCCGTGGACAAACCCCACCCGCTGCCACTCCACCATCAATCGGGCGGTGCGGACACACACTTCCTCAAACCAGTCGGCGCGGCGGGTTTCTGGGGTTCCGCTCAGCGTGGGGAAATCACGGCGGATGGTGAAATCCACCAGCCGTTCTAATAGCGCATAGTCCTCGCGGGCGGCGAAAATTTCAAAATTACCAAAACGAATGAATGACGGTGACACCCGACACACCACGGCACCGGGTTCCGGGCGCGGATTGCCATCGTAGAGCATATCGCGAATCACCTGATCCCCGGTGCCGATCAAACACAGGGCCCGGGTGGTCGGCACCCCAAGATGGTGCATGGCTTCGCTGCACAGAAATTCCCGCAGTGAGGAACGTAACACCGCCCGGCCATCGGCGCTGCGCGAATAGGGGGTACGCCCTGCACCTTTGAGTTGTAACTCCCAGCGCTGACCCGTTTGCGTGACCACCTCACCGAGATTAATGGCTCGACCGTCGCCGAGTTGCCCGGCCCAGACACCGAATTGATGCCCGCCATAACACGCGGCATACGCCTGCATTCCGTCCAGCAGACGATTGCCGGCGAAGGTCTCGACAAATTCGCGTGATTGCACATCATCATGGCTCAGCCCGAGTGACGCCGCCATTTCGGCAGACCAGGCAATCAGCGCCGGAGCCGGGGCCGGGGTGGGGTCTACCCATGAATAACAGGCATGGTGAACCGCACGCGGATGGTTGCCCGATTGCCGATCAGCCGGCAGCTCGCGTACAAAGGCATTGTCAAACATCAAGGATCGCATAGCACCTCAACACAGTCATTCAGCAAGAAGAAAGTACGCTGGCAACCACAATGGCTGATGCCTCAACTTGGCGAATCCAACGTCCGCGGGTTAGAGTGCAAATTGGTTCAACAATTCGGATGCTGGCATGGTACGCACCCCGATCACTCATATCATTTACGATGTAGACGGCTTATTATTAGACACGGAACGCTTTTACACCGAGGTCACCCAGAGCATCGTGGCCCCTTATGGTAAAACCTTTGACTGGTCATACAAGCGGCACATGATCGGTCGTGCTGCTTTAGATTCAGCACGCTATCTGGTTGAAGCCCTCGATTTGCCGATCACGCCCCAGGAGTATTTGCAGCAACGCGAGGCGCTGCTGCAAGAGCGCTTCCCTGAAGCGGAACCTCTGCCTGGAGCTCAACGCCTCACTGAGCATTTTCACGCACACGGCATCCCTCAAGCGGTAGCCACCAGCTCCAGCAGCACGCTGTTTACTCTCAAAACGCAACGGCATCAAAACTGGTTTAAACGGTTCGATTGCATTGTCACGGGCGATGACCCTGAAGTACAGCGCGGCAAACCCGCCCCGGATATTTTCCTGCTTGCAGCCCAGCGCCTGGGGGCGCAACCTCAGCAATGTCTGGTCTTCGAAGACGCTCCTTCGGGGATGCAGGCCGCACTGGCCGCCGGGATGTCCGTCGTGGTGGTGCCCGATCCGAATATGGATCGCGGGGTATATCAGCCCGCCCAGCAGATTTTAACCACGCTGCATGAGTTCAAGCCAAGCGACTGGGGATTGCCTGATCTGCCTGATCAATAAACCGATTTAAAACCATCGCGGCCATGCCCACGATCTACGCTTCCGGTGATACCCCCTCTTGGAACGGCTCGGCTTGATCAGGCTCAAAGTATTAGCCGACTAACCCAGGTATGCTGTGATTATCAGCGTCTAACCGGAGCAGATCATGCCCGATATCGAAAGGGTTGTCCACGCGGCAGCCGCCCGTTATGAACACGATGCCACACAGTTGTTGCAAATCCTCATCGCTGTGCAGGATGAACTCGGCTATCTTTCTCCCCCTGCACTGACGGCCATCGCCACCACCCTGAATATTCCTCGCTCACGAGTACAGGGGGTGGCCGGTTTCTACAGTTTTCTCTACACCGAGCCGGTAGGACGCTATCGGATTTTATTTGCCGACAACATCACCGACCGGATGCTGGGCGCACCGCTGCTATTGGATGAATTATGCCGCAAACTCTGGCTTGAACGCGGCAAACTGTCCGAGGATGGCTTAGTCAGCATCGACACCACGTCCTGCACCGGTCTGTGCGATCAAGGCCCGGCGTTATTGGTCAACGGTCGCGTTGTCACCCGCGTGGATCATCGGCGGATTAACCGCATTGCTGAATTGGTGCGCCGACAAGTGCCGGTGGAGGATTGGCCCGCCGAATTTTTCCATATCGACGACAACATCTGCCGCCGCGATGCTTTGCTCGGCACCCCGTTCAAACCGGGCAGCGCCCTTATTGCGGCCATGCGGCTCGGTCGCAATGACTGGTTGCAGGAAATGCACAAGTCCAAGCTGCGCGGTCGGGGCGGTGCGGGCTTTACCACGGCGGTCAAATGGACCGGCTGCCGTGACGCCCCAGGGCAACAGAAGGTCATTGTCTGTAATGCCTATGAAGGCGAACCGGGTACGTTTAAAGATCGAGTATTACTCAACAGCTTTGCCGATCATGTCTTTGAAGGCATGACGCTGGCCTCGTGGGCGACGGGGGCGCAATTGGGCCTGGTGTATTTGCGTGGTGAGTACCGCTATTTATGGCCGGCTTTACATGAGGTACTGGAACGGCGTCGCGCCGCCGGGCTATTAGGTAAAGCCATTCTCGGGACTCCAGGGTTTGATTTTGATATCCAGTTCCATCTGGGAGCGGGTTCCTATGTCTGTGGTGAAGAAACCGCACTGCTGGAATCCCTGGAAGGCAAACGCGGCACCCCACGGATTCGCCCGCCCTTCCCCGTAGTGCGCGGTTATCTGGGTCGGCCGACGGTGGTCAATAATGTCGAAACGCTGGCCAAGACCTGTCTGATTGCCCTGCAAGGGGGATCGGCCTTTGCGGCCACGGGTACCCGTCAATCCACCGGCACCAAATTACTTTCCGTATCGGGCGATTGCGCCGCCCCCGGCATTTATGAATATCCGTTCGGGGTCAGCATCGCCAAAGTGCTGGACGATTGCGGGGCCAGCGATACCCAGGCGGTACAAGTCGGCGGAGCATCCGGCATGATGATGGCAACTTATGAATTTCACCGCAGTATCGCTTGTGAAGATGTGCCCTCCGCCGGGGCGTTTATGGTGTTTGATTCCAGCCGTGATCCCTTCGAAATCGCCCATAATTTTGTCGATTTCTTTGTTCACGAAAGCTGCGGTTTTTGCACGCCTTGTCGTTTAGGAACGACATTGCTCAAAGGCTATATGGACAAAATCGCGCGCGGTTACGGCGCTAAGGTCGATTTGGCCGATATCGATTGGGTCAATCGCCTGTTAAAAAATGCCAGCCATTGCGGTCTGGGCACGACGGCACCGAACCCAGTCGTGGACACCTTGGTGAAATTCCGCCCGGCCTATGAACGCCGGATGCAGTCCCTGGATTTCGAACCGGCTTTTGATCTCGATGCGGAACTGGAAACCGCGCGACGGCTGACCGGGCGCGCCGATCCGGCTGCTTATCTCAATGGTAATAATGAGGCAAGACCATGAACCGTGAATTCATGCTCGACGGCCTGCCGGTCGCATTCACCGAAGGGCAAACCATTTTGCAAGCGGCGCGTGCGGCCGGGCGCTATATTCCCTCGCTGTGCTGGCATCCTGATTTTCCACCGCACGGTTCCTGCAAACTGTGTATCGTCAAGGCCAACGGTCGCCATGTCTCGGCCTGCGCCCTGCCCGCTCGCGAAGGCATGGAAGTCGAAAGCGACACCCCGGAAATCAATGGCGAACGGCGTGCCCTGCTGCAAATGCTGTTTGTCGAGGGCAATCATTTCTGCCCTTCTTGTGAAAAAAGCGGCAACTGCCAACTCCAGGCCCAGGCGTATGAACTGGAAATGACCAGCGCCCGGTTTGATTATCTGTTTCCAGTACGACCCGTTGATGCCTCGCATCCCGATATTCTGCTGGATTTTAACCGCTGTATCTTTTGCGAGCTGTGCGTGCGCGCCAGCCGCGATGTTGACGGCAAGCATATTTTTGCCTTGACTGAGCGTGGTATTCACAAGCATCTGGTGGTGAACGCCGAGTCGGGACGGCTGAGCGATACGGATTTTGCGGCGGATGACTTAGCCGCCCATATCTGTCCGGTCGGGGTGATTTTGCATAAGCGGGTCGGGTTTCAGCGCCCCATCGGTCAGCGCGATTATGACCACGAGCCGATCAGCCAAGTGGCTATGGAGGAATCGTCGTGAGCGCGCCGGAAAAAACTCGCGTAGCAACGGCCTCATTGGCCGGCTGCTTCGGTTGTCACATGTCGCTGCTGGACATCGACGAACATTTGTTTGAGCTGGTCGAGAAGGTGGAATTCGACCGCTCGCCGCTGACCGATATTAAACACTGCGGTGCCTGTGAGATCGGACTGATCGAGGGTGGGGTGTGCAATGCTGAAAACATCCATGTTCTGCGTGAATTCCGCCAGCACTGCAAAATTCTGGTTGCAGTCGGTGCCTGTGCGATTAACGGCGGGCTACCCGCCCAGCGCAATTATTTCAAACTCGATGATTGTTTGCGCCAGGTGTATCAATACCGCATCGGCATGACCGATGCCGGTATTCCCGATGATCCCGAACTGCCGCTGTTGCTGGAGCGTGTCCATCCGATTCATGAAATCGTTCGGGTGGATTATTTTCTTCCCGGCTGTCCACCCTCGGGTGAGGCGATCTGGAGTTTTCTCTCCGATCTGCTGGCCGGGCGCACTCCCCGGCTGCCGTATTCACTGATGCATTTTGATTGAGGTCAATCCTATGACTGCCGAACTGGAAACCGCTGCCCACCGTGACCGCCTGCGCCGTGTGGTGATCGATCCGGTGTCGCGTGTGGAAGGCCATGGCCGGGTCACCTTGCTGCTGGACGACGACGATCACGTTCAGGAAGCGCGGTTACACATCGTTGAGTTTCGCGGCTTTGAGGTGTTTATCCAGGGTCGGCCTTACTGGGAAATTCCGGTCATGGTGCAGCGTCTGTGCGGTATTTGTCCGGTCAGCCACCATCTGGCGGCATCCAAGGCGCTGGATCATGTGGTGGGAGCTACCCAGATCACCCCAACAGCGGAGAAAATGCGCCGTCTCATGCACTATGGGCAAATATTACAATCCCATGCCCTGCATTTTTTCCATTTGTCCTCTCCGGACTTATTGTTCGGTTTTGACTCCGAGGTCGGGCGGCGCAATATTGTCGGCGTGGCGGCAGCACATCCCGATATTGCCCGCCAAGGGGTATTACTGCGCAAGTTCGGCCA
>SKOM01000141.1 GCA_007120095.1 Candidatus Competibacteraceae bacterium
CCGCGAAACGCTTATCCGCCGACGTGCTGAACCTCAGCATCAGCACATCCAGTACCACCAAAGGTGAAACCTTGCTGGATACCCTGCGCAATATCGAAGCCATGCAGGTCGATATGTTTATCGTACGTCATGAACTCAGCGGTTCGGCTGAATTTATCGCCCGCCATGTGGCTCCCGGGATTGCTGTACTGAACGCTGGCGATGGACGCCATGCTCACCCAACCCAGGCGATGCTGGACATGTTCACAATTCGTCGCCACAAGCCAGATTTTACTGCGTTAAAAGTAGCCATTGTTGGCGATATTCTGCATTCTCGGGTAGCTCGCTCACAAATTCATGCCTTGAACATTCTGGGCACTCAAGATGTCCGGGTAGTCGCGCCATGCACGCTACTACCCAGCGACATTGAAAGCCTCGGGGTCAATGTCCACCGGCATCTCGACAGCGGCCTGCGCGATGTCGATGTGATCATCATGCTGCGCCTACAGAAAGAACGTATGCGCGGTGCCCTGCTTCCCAGCGAAGCCGAATATTATCGCTGCTACGGTTTGACGGAAGCCCGGCTTGGCTATGCCAAACCCGATGCCCTGGTGATGCATCCGGGACCGATTAATCGCGGCGTGGAAATCGATTCCAGCGTTGCCGATGGGCTGCACTCGGTGATTTTAGAGCAGGTTACCAATGGCATTGCCGTGCGCATGGCGATCATGTCGTTAATACTCGGTGGCTCACGCCGTGCCTTTGCCAGTGGAGACACGCCATAATGAGCCGGATTCTGATTCATGGCGGGCGCTTGATTGATCCGGCACAATCAATCGACGCTACTCTGGACTTGGCCATTGCCGAGGGGCACGTCGTCGCTGTGGGTAACGCGGCTGATTTTCAAGCCGATCAGCATATCGACGCGCGCGGTCTAGTGGTTTGTCCAGGCTTTATCGATTTATGTGCCCGGCTGCGCGAACCCGGCTTAGAGCACAAGGCCGACATTGTCAGCGAAACCCGAGCGGCGGTCAGCGGCGGAATTACCACCTTGATCTGCCCGCCAGATACCAATCCGGTGGTTGACGAACCCGCTGTAGTGGAAATGATCCGCCGCCATGCCGCTGCTGCAGGGCTGGTGCGGGTATTACCCCTGGGTGCCCTCACCCGAGGTTTGCGCGGCGAACAATTAGCCGAAATGGCCGCTCTGCAACAGGCCGGCTGCATTGGAGTCAGCAATGCATGGCAACCGTTTGCCAACACACTGGTGCTGCGCCGCGCCCTGGAATATGCCGCGACTTTTGACCTGCGGGTATTTATTAACCCCCTGGATGCGGCACTGGCGGCTGAGGGCTGTGTCCATGACGGTCGTGTGGCCACCCGGCTCGGGCTGCCTGGTATTCCCGCTGCCGCTGAGAGCGCGGCACTGGCCCATATTTTGGAGGTGATCCGCGAACTCGGGGTCAGAGTTCACTTTAATACCCTGTCCTGTGCCCGTTCGGTCACCCTGCTCCGTCAAGCCCGCGTCGATGGTCTGCAGGTCAGTGCTGATGTCAGCGCTCATCAACTGCATCTTGATGAACAGCAGCTTGGGCGTTTTGATAGTCTGCTGCATCTGCGCCCGCCTGTGCGTACCGTCACCGACCGCGATGCGCTGCGCCAAGCACTGGCTGATGGCGTCATCCATGCCTTATGTTCCGATCATCAACCGCATGAGCCGGACGCCAAGGCCGACTCGTTCGCTGCAACCGAACCCGGTATCAGTACGCTGGAAACACTGCTCGGCTTAGGACTCACACTGGTCAACGAGGGTGTACTGAGCTTGGCCGAACTGGTTGCCCGCTTGAGTTACGGCCCGGCCCAGGTATTGGGTTTACCCTTGGGACAGTTAACACCGGGCAGCAGTGCCGATGTGTGTGTGTTTGCACCCGACCAGTCCGCGCCGGTTGATCTCGGTCACTGGCACAGTCGTGGCCGCAACAGTCCTTTTGGCGGCTGGACTCTGCCTGGCCAGGTTCAGTACACTTTACTGGCCGGGCGGGTTGTATTCAGCCGCCTTTAGATATTTTGCAAAGCCATTTTATTCTGCGCCTTTGCTAAGGCATCCTGTTTGCGCACAGCGCCACTCTTAACCAGTTGTATCAGATGCTGATCGAGCGTCTGCATGCCATGAGCCTGACCGGTTTGAATCGAGGAGTACATCTGCGCTACTTTATCCTCACGAATCAGGTTGCGGATGGCGGGGATACCGACCATGATTTCCCAGGCGGCTGCCCGCCCGCCGCCGATACGCTTGAGCAGCGCTTGAGCGATCACCGCCCGCAATGACTCGGAAAGCATGGAGCGTACCAAGGGTTTTTCACCGCCGGGGAATACATCGATAATCCGATCAATGGTTTTAGGCGCTGACGTGGTGTGCAACGTCCCTAACACCAAATGTCCCGTTTCTGCAGCCGTTAAAGCCAGGCGGATAGTCTCTAAATCGCGCATTTCGCCGACGAGGATTATGTCGGGGTCTTCGCGCAGTGCCGAACGCAACGCTTCGTTAAACCCTAGGGTATCGCGGTGAACTTCGCGCTGATTGATCACACAATTTTTGGATTCATGTACAAATTCGATGGGGTCTTCAACCGTCAAAATATGGCCGTATATTGTGGTGTTCAGGTAATCGACCAGTGCGGCCAGCGTGGTTGATTTACCCGAACCGGTTGGACCGGTAACCAGAATCAAACCCCGGGGCACTGAGATAATATCTTTGAATACATTGGGCGTGTTCAAGTCTTCCAGAGTCAGAATTTTGCTGGGAATCACCCGAAAAACCGCTGATGAGCCTCGATTTTGCGTAAACGCATTAACCCGAAACCGCGCCACATCAGGCATTTCAAACGAAAAATCGATTTCATAAAATTCGTCGAAATCCTTACGCTGGCGATCACTCATAATGTCGTAAACTAAATCGTGAACTTCCTGATGCGTTAGTGTGGGCAGATCAATGCGCCTGATCTCACCGTCGATGCGTACCATCGGCGGCAAACCAGCCGAAAGGTGTAAATCGGAAGCGTTATGCTTGACTGCGAACGCCAGTAAATCGTCAAGATTCATGAATTTCTCCGTAACTAACTCCGACCATCAGGACGAAGAGGAATTAAATGGATATGCGCGAAGCTAAGATTAACAGTAGCACACCCGATAGTGGAGCTAATAATGAGCGGTCTTAAACAACGTCTCATCCAAGTGCAAGCGGCCATCCGCAAGGCAGAAGCCGCTAGCGGGCGAACTGAGGGTTCGGTCAGCCTGCTAGCGGTCAGCAAACAACAACCTGTAGCGGCCATCGCTGAGTTGGCCGCAGCAGGACACTATCAGTTTGGGGAAAATTACTTACAAGAGGCCTTACCGAAAATACAGGCACTGGCCACTGTCGATGTGGAATGGCATTTTATCGGCCCGATCCAATCGAATAAAACCCGCAGTATTGCTGAACATTTCGCGTGGGTACATAGCGTGGATCGGCTGCGGATCGCCCAGCGGCTGAGTGAGCAGCGACCGATAGATCAAGCGCCACTGAATATCTGCCTGCAAGTCAATGTCAGTGACGAGGTCAGTAAAAGCGGGTTAAGACCTGATGCGGTGGCCGAGCTCGCCCATAGTGTGGCCAAGTTGCCTCGTTTACGGCTGCGCGGACTGATGACCATACCTGCCGCCAGCACCGACCTTGCTGAGCAACGCCGCCCCTTCGCCCGATTGCGGCAATTGCAAGCACAATTGAACCGTCAAGGACTGGCCCTAGATACCTTGTCGATGGGCATGTCCGCCGACCTGGAAGCCGCTGTCGCTGAAGGGGCGACTTTGGTGCGCATCGGAACAGCGATTTTCGGGCCACGCCCGCCACGAACTTGACGGCGTACTCTAAGCACCGTAGTTTTGTGCTTTGCAATCCATCAACTCAAGACACTCAAATCCATGAACCAAACCATCGCTTTCATCGGTGCTGGCAATATGGCGCGTAGCCTGATAGGCGGTCTGATTGCCGACGATTACCCCCCACAAGCCATCCTGGTATCCGATCCCCTCGATAGCCAGCGCCACGCACTCCAACAGCATTTTGCCATCCAAACCAGCCACGATAACCAGCACGCGGCCAAATATGCTGATATTGTGGTTTTGGCGGTTAAACCGCAGATCATGCAGGCTGTTGCCACCGATTTAGCGCCGATTATCCAAAAGCAGCAACCACTAGTGGTTTCCATCGCTGCGGGCATCCGTACCACGACGCTGGATCGCTGGCTGGGCGGCCAGACCGCGCTGGTGCGTTGCATGCCCAACACGCCGGCCTTGCTGCAAGCAGGAGCGACCGGGTTGTATGCCAACCCACAGGTCAGCGCGGTGCAGCGTCAGGCCGCCGAGTCGATTATGCGGGCAGTAGGCCTAACCATCTGGGTTGAGGATGAAACCCTATTGGACAGCGTGACCGCCTTATCCGGCGGCGGACCGGCCTATTTCTTTTTAGTGATCGAAGCACTGGAAAATGCCGGTGTTGCCATGGGACTGGAACGTGGTCAGGCACGGTTGATGGCGTTGCAAACGGCATTTGGTGCCGCCAAAATGGCGCTGGAAAGTGATGAATCACCCGCCGAACTGCGGGCTCATGTGACTTCACCGGGGGGCACGACTGAACGCGCCATCGCCAAACTTGAGGAAGGCGGGCTCGAGGCTTTGTTCAATCAAGCGCTGGCGGCTGCCCGGGAGCGCTGTGAAGAACTCAGCGACTTACTCAGCAAAAACAATTGAGCAACAGCAATGGGACCACATATCGATTCTGCGGGCATTTTTTTAGTCCAAACTCTATTCAGTCTGTACATTCTGGCATTGATGCTGAGGTTTCTGCTGCAGTGGCTACGGGCCGATTTCTATAATCCGCTGGTACAGGCGTTAGTGAAAATCACCAACCCGCTCCTGATACCGCTACGACGCGTGGTGCCGGGTCTGTACGGGCTGGACATGGCGGCTGTGGTGTTGATGCTGGCGCTCAAGTGTTTGGAATTGACGCTGGTACTGAACATGCTGGATCACTCTATCAGCGTATCCGGGTTATTGGTAATGGCCTGTGCCGAGTTGTTAGACCTCGTGCTCATGGTATTCTTTTGGACCGTCATCATTCGTGTGGTTATGAGCTGGCTGAATCCCGACCCGGGCCAGCCAGTCACCCGTTTGATCGTGCATCTCACCGAACCACTGATGCGCCCTGCCCGCCAGCTCATTCCCCCATTCTCCGGACTGGATCTATCGCCCATTGCCGTACTGATACTGCTACAGTTAACCCGGATACTGCTCATCATGCCATTGTTAAATATTGGTCGATCACTGCTGTAGAAGTCCGTTTAGAGAGTAAAGTATTCTTATAAAAAGAGGCCCTTGAGTCATGTCCGATTGGTTTGCACCTTCACGCGTTCTAACACTGTTGGTTACTGCCTGGCTGCTGCCGATTGGCATATGGTTATGGTCAGCCTACCAAAACCAGGCCTCACCGGACTGGCTGGCTTTGATCCCGCAATACGGGTTGGCGCTCACACTGAGCGTCCTGCTGCTCATACTGGCGTGCCTGTTCATCGTGGCCGCTTTCCGGTCTATGCAACAACCGCTGGATCAACTGGAGCACGACCTGGGCGATATGCTGCATCATCTCAGTGATAACGTGTCCGCTCAACCGCAACCCCTGTTGTTGATCACCGAACGTATCAACCGGATCGTCGAAATGCTGCGCCGGGAAAAGAAGCGCCTGGCCCGAAAACTGGATCAGCAACAACAACTTGCTCAGAAACAAACCCAAATTCTCAACAGCCTGGATCTCGTTATTTGGGAGGTGACACCCGGCCAAGAACGCATCGAACAGCTTCAAGGGCCAGCGGAACAGATTTTTCATCATCGTGAAGAGATTTGGCAAAGCCCGGATTTTTTCAGCCAGTATGTGCACACCGAGGATTACCCCAAACTGCATGATCAACTCATACAAGCCCAGGCAAGCGATCAGGCGGTGCGCTGCGAGCTGCGACTGCGCGATGGCCATGATGAGTGGCGCTGGGTTCAACTTGATCTCAGCCTGTTGCTACAAGGCACAACCCAGCGGTATATCGGTGTTATGCAGGATATCACCGCAGCCAAACACGACCAGCAACAGGCTATCATCGGCAATCAGAGAGATGCACTGACCGGTATGGGTAACCGTCCTTGGTTTTTGGAACAGCTCGATGACAAGTTGGAACGGGCACGGCATGAACGCAAGCCAGGAGCTTTATTTTTTCTTGACCTCGACCGCTTTGATTTTACCAACTCGATTTTTGGTCAGGCAGTAGGCGATGACTTCCTGCGTCGTTTTGCCGATTATTTCAGCGAATTGTTCAGCGAAAGCGGATTTGTGGCTCGGCTCGGCGGTGATGAGTTTGGCGTGATTTTACCGAATACCACTGCAGAACAAGCCACTCAATATGTCAACCAACTGCTAAAAACCCTTCAGAGCCTCGAATTTAAACATAAAAATGGTCATGTGCCTTTTAGCACCAGTGTGGGTATCGCGCTGTTCCCCGAACATGGCAGCCAACCCTATGATTTGCTGACCCGTGCCGCTGTCGCCCTGCAACAGGCCAAAGCCCGCGGCCGCGGCACCTATCAACTCGCCAGCGGTATACAAGACGACCGCGCTGAAAGCGGTGATACCGCCGCCTGGGAGGAACGCCTGCGTGAGGCCGTGGATCGTGATTTGTTTACCATATATTTTCAACCGATTATCGATCTAGACATCGGCGTCATCCATTACTACGAATGCCTGCTGCGTCTAATCGAGCCCAATGGCCGCACCCACGGACCGGGGCTGTTCATAAATGCCGCAGAACACCTGGGGCTGCGTGATACCATTGAGCGGCGTGCCCTGGCCAAGGCGATCCGCGCTCAGGGCGTCGGCAACCGCAGCGGCCACCCCGTATCACTGACCATTAACTTATCTAACCGCCAATTAAATCAGATCGATCTGGTGGATCAGATTCGCGTAACCGTCAAAGAGCAGAAAGCAAAGCCAAGCCGTATCGTTTTTGAAATCAATGCAAAATCAGCAGCGAATAATATGTTGCGGATTCGTCAAGTGGTCACGGAATTACGTAAAGATGGTTTTCGCTTTGCTTGGGATGATTTTGGCGTCGGAGCGCTGTCGTTTGAAGATTTGCGTTCTGTGCCATTTGATTATATTAAAGTCGACGGTGATCTAACCACTAAAGTCGTGTGGAGTCCTGCTGACCGCGCTATGGTCAAAGCGATCGGCGACTTGGCTCAGGGGCTGGACATGGTACTAATGGCCGAAGCGGTTGAAACCGAACATATGCTGCGGATTTTACGCGATGATCATATCGCTTTTGGTCAGGGGCGGTTATTTGCCGAGCCCGCCCCCCGGTTCCACGAACATGAACGCATCATCGTCACTGAAAACCGACGCTGAAAGGGCTAATGCTCGCGCAACCGCAGCATGAGTTCGGCCAGGTTGCAAGGACGATGGCGGCGATCCAGTTGTGCGCTGATGATACGATCCCAGGCCGTCTGGCAGGCACCGCTGGAACCCGGCAGGCAAAAGACATAACAGCCATTGGCGACTCCGGACAAGCACCGGGATTGCAATGCCGAGGTACGGATGTCTTCCCATGACAACATGCGAAACAACTCACCAAAACCCTCGATCACTTTGTCCAACAACGGTCGAACCGCCTCGGGTGTACCATCACGGCCGGTCACACCCGTACCCCCGGTGGTTATAATGACATTCACCGCCTCATCAGCAATCCACTGCGATACAACAGCACGGATTTGATAAATATCGTCTTTGACAATGCGCCTGGCATGGATACCATGACCTGCGGCGGTAATGCGCTCAACCAGCAAATGACCGGATTTGTCCTCAGCCTCGCTGCGCGTATCCGGAACGGTCAGTACCGCGATTTTGAGTGGGATAAATACACACGGTTCAGACATCATAAAAACCTGATTATTTCAATGAATCTCGACTCGCGCCTGCAGCGCCGCGAGAATGTGCTGCCAACGCGCTGCTGATTGAGGATCATCGACAGCCGGACTGCGACACCCCTCACGCACCAGTGCCAATATTTCCGACCAATGCCCGGTGTCGACCTGCTCACGCTCTCCCAAGGCTTCAGACAACTGTGCGACTCGAAACTGCATGCGTGCCTGAGCAAATTCCGGCGGAGTTTCCAGACCCAACAGAATCTCCAGTTGCAAGCAGCGTTGCTGGTGTGCCGCTAAATCTTGCGGCGATGCAACTGCCGCAGTTGATGGCCGCAGCTGCAATACAGCTTCCAGTTCTTCACGGCAGGCCAAAGCATCCCGGCGCCTCTGAAAACGCTGGCACGCCTGCGCGAAACGGCGATCGCCATCACGATCGGCAGTGCTAAGGGCCTTAACATTCCACTCCTTGCGCAGGCTGGCAAAGCACTCATCAGCGTCAGACAAGGTGCTGTCACCGAGCCGGTCGGTGAGATCAGCAATGGCTGCCAGAACCGCATCTTTCTGTCTTTGGAAATTTTTTTGCTCCTCCCGCTGGAGCGCCTGTTCGGCCTGGCGACGTTCAAATACCGCGTCACAGGCTGCCCGAAAGCGTTTCCATAATATTTGCTCCTGACGACGGGAAGCCAGCACCTGCGGCTGCCATTCGGATTGCAGGCGTTTGACTGTTTCAACCGCACGGGCGTGATCAGCACTGTCAGCTAGCGCTTTCACTTGATCGATCAGGCCACAACGGCGAGCGAGTTCCTGTTCCAAAACCGGCTGCAGTGCATCTTGCAAGCGTTTCATGGCGGCGAGATAACGGCGTTCAATGACTTTGTGCTGACGCCGATCCACCGGTCCGGCCTGCTGCCATTGTTGGCGTACCCGCTGTTCAAAGCGACTGACAGCGCGCCAGTCTGAAGGGGCGGTGTCCAGCATCTGTATGTGTTGCTCCAGTTGCTCGCACAATCTGACTCGGGTCTCCCAGTTTTTCTGGCGTTGGGCCGCCTGTTCCGCCCGCCAGACCCGCACCGGCTGGTAGGCGCGTTCGCAGGCCTGATCGAACTGCCGCCACAATGCCCGCGGGGCACGCACGCCTGTCTTATCCATGGCCTTCCAGTTTTGCCGCGCCTGCTGCACTTGTTTCACTAACTCCTCGGGGGGATGATCACTGTCGACCAGCTGTTCGACCGCTTCGATCAGGCTCTCACGCGAGCGGTTGGTTCCCCAGCGCCGCCAGTCACGTAACTGAGCGATGCGCGGCCCCAAGGATTGTAAGTGCTGCCGGAAATCACGCATCTGGCGTTGCGTAAGACCGATGTTGTCAGCCAATTGCTGCTGCACGCGATTTTGCCAACCGATGGCCTGCTGCAACTCGCCGGCATCTAACGCGTGTTCCAATGCCTCTAAAGTTGTTTTTATATCCGCCTGCTCAGACGACTGGGCGGTATCCTGCTCGGCTAAACGCCGCTGCAAAGCCGTATCAATTTGCTTGAACCGGGCTGGCAGATCGCCGAGTTCGACCCCGGAATTCAGCACGACCTGGCCGTCTTGAACAAAACGCTTGACGGTTGCACCCGCCAAACGCCCCGGATGCCGCAAAAGCTGCTCTCCCTGAACACACACCTTACGCAATTGTGCGATCTTGCGGCGCTGATCTTTGAGCGTTTGCTCACGGGCAACAATCGCCGCGCAGTGTTCATCGAAATGCCTTTGCAAACGAAGGCTTTCCGGATCATCAGCCGGCTCCATCGACTGCCATTGCGCCATCAATTCATGCCTTGCAGGCACTGGCGGTTCAGCAGCGTCTGGCTGATCCACAGTGTGCAGATACTGCAACAGGGTATCGGCCTGTCGGCACAACTGCACCCGTTGCTGGCGCTGCGTGGCACTGGCCCGCAACCGCGCTTGAAAGCGTTCTTGAGCGACCTGGAAACGCTGCTGCTGCTCTGCGGAAGCCTCGGCAGCCAGGCTCTGCCAGCGTTGTTCGAGCTGGGCAAAGCGCGCCGTATTGGGACCGGTTTCACCATCCCAAGGCAACGTATCTAATTCGACACACGTCGCTTCAATCGCTTGCAAACGCTGCCGTTCAGCATCCAGCATTTGGGCGCGCCGCTTGGCGCTGCGGCTAATGTGCTTATCACTTTTGCGGGTGCGCCGTGCGATCCGGGTTAAATGTTCAGGGTCGAACACCTGTTCCAGTGCGGCTTCACGTACTTTAGCGACAGGATCAACCACAGCACGGTCGGCACACAATTCCTCGCGCTCAACACGCTGCAAAGCGAGTATCCGCAACGCCGGTTCGGTAGCTTTCACAGCAAACCGCTCGGCCAGCAAAGGGGTCATGATGGCCTGCAAAGCAGCTTGTCGCTCCGCCAATGGCAAAACCGGTTCAGCGTTGCCCTCGATCAATTTGCACAACCGCGCTTGGGCGCAGTCCCGCACCCCGGCGTCGCTGTCTTCGCACATTAAGCGTTGCAACACGGACAAATCATCCGTGCGCGTCAACGCCGCCCGCCGTGCAGGAGCGTCATCGGCGGCCAAGTGGGGTTCAAATTGGGGTGAATGCTCGGCTGGCCGCTTGGATTGCTGCGGTGTTTTTGTGGCCGCTTGGCGCCAGCCCTGGGGGAAAAAACGACTTAACATGTCGGCAACATCATAGCATCGGTAATGCGTTATACTACACCAAACTTAAATGGGACAGGCGGGAGGATATGGTTTATCAGGACTTTGCCACTGCTTTTCGTGAAATGTGCAGGTTTGACAACCATCTCGGCCTACATCTTGACATTAATGGACCGGGGCAAATTCGCTACCAACTTACCATTGATGAGCACCATTTGAGTATGCCCGATGCGTGCCATGGCGGGGTGCTGGCGGCGATGATGGATGCCGTACTTGGACTCACTGCCCTATCGCAGGTATTTCCGCAGGGGAAACTGTGTCAGACTGTTGAGTTCAAGATTAACTACCTTGCGGGAGTAAGCCCAGGCACTACGGTCGAGGGTACAGGAGCAATTGAATTCTCTGGAAATCGTCTGATGGTGACCACGGGACAGATCTCCGATCAAGCAGATCACCGCCTTATCGCCAAAGGAATGGGTACTTTCTCCCTGTATCCGCTGGATCGCAAGCCACATCTGCATGACCTGCTGCCTGCCAGCTATCGGCGTCTGATCGGCTTGGATTCGCAATCCACTCCTTAAATCATCGCCCCTTGTCATCGCTGTTACCACGATTTTTTCTCATATTATATTATTTTCACTACAAAAAACGTATTAAAATGACCTCTATTATTAAATCAAACGCTAAAATCGGTGTCTACGTTGACGCCGCTAATATATCCCGCAATGGCGGTAACCGAATGCAATACGACATACTGCGCGAATTCGCCTGCCGCGACCACGCCGAAGCGCTGCGCCTCAATGTGTATCTCTCTTATGATGAGGAACGTGCCGATCAAAATCCGAGTTATCGCGACCGTGCGCGCGGCTACCAATCCGCACTGCGCGAACTCGGCTATAAAGTGATTGAAAAAAGAGTGAAATGGTATATTGACGATACCGGTAACCGTTTTGGTAAAGCCAATGCCGATCTTGATATGGCCGTCGATGTGCTTTTGCAATCGGAAAATCTGGATCGAGTATTGCTGGTCACCGGCGATGGCGATTTTGTGCAGGTAGTGCGGGCTTTACAAAATAAAGGCTGCCGGGTTGAAGTGTTAGCTTTTGATAATATTTCCGAAGACCTACGCCGCGAGGCTGATTTATTCATTTCCGGATATTTAGTCCCCGAGCTGCTACCCACCCGCAGTGAAGAGGTTACGGATTTAGAGTGGGGAGCCATCGGTTCGCGGGTACGGGGCTACTGTTATCACCACGATGATAAAAAAAGCTATGGATTTATGCGCTTTTTAGTTAATTTATCACCTTATCTGTGGAAAACTGATTCACGCGATCAACAATCCCCTTATCGCACAGCCTTCTTTCATGATTCCAGCTTGCCTGAGCATTTCAATGTGATGCGGTTACCCTCACGCAGTTGTATTTTTGAGTTCACTCTGGCTGAACCCAACGGTAAACAGCCTATGGCGATTGATATTACCTTATCCGGTTCAAGTTAATGCGACCACGCCGACCGCATAATGAACGCTAAATTTTTAACCGGAGTTGTTGTCACACTGGGGGCGATTTATGTCATCCACTTCGCCTATACTAGGCGATAAGTTCCTGTATCCAAGGCCACACGGTTGAAAAAATGATCACTCGCAACAGATTCATCACGTTCTCATTGGTCGCGTTGCTCATCCTGCTAGGCTGCCAAGGCATATCAGCCACTACAATCAGCGCCACAGTCAGCACCAGCGCTCGCAGTCTGCAACCCAGCGTAGAACATAGCCAACTCGATAAGATTATCGCCAATCTTCTGGCTATCCACCATTATGGACAGATCCGTCTCGATGCCAGGCAATCCAGCACCATACTCGACGCTTATCTGGATGCACTCGACTATAACCGCAGTTATTTTCTAGCCAGCGATATCGAACACTTTGAGCGGCATCGCTATGAACTCCACAACCATCTGCGCGACGGCATCCTCGAACCGGCTTACAGCATTTTCAATACCTATTCACAACGTGTGGCTGAACGTACCGCCCGCCTCAAGGTACAACTGCAACGCGATATTCGGTTTGATATTGATGAAACTTTTGAACTCGATCCAGAGCGTCGCCAGTGGGCAAGCAATCGCACCGAGCTTGATGAGCGGTGGCGTAAGCGCCTCAAGCACGAACTGCTCCAGCTCAAGCTCGCCGGTCAATCCCTGGACGAGGCCAAAGAAACGCTAACACGACGTTATGAAGGGCGTCTGCGCCGAACCAACCAGCAGCAAAGCGAAGATGTTTTCCAGCTTTATATGAATGCCGTGGCAACCAGTTTTGATCCCCATAGCGCTTATTTTTCGCCGCGCGCTTCGGAAAATTTCAATATTCAAATGAGTTTGTCACTGGAAGGTATCGGCACGGTTTTGCGTATGGAAGAAGAGCAAATTAAAGTCATTGAATTAGTCCCTGGTGGGCCGGCGGCGCTGAGTGGTCAATTGCACCCCGA
>SKOM01000228.1 GCA_007120095.1 Candidatus Competibacteraceae bacterium
AATTCGCTACAAGCGTATTTATTCTCTGTGGTCGCTCCAATTTATCAGGCGAGTGCGGAAGCCCGACGCATTTATGGCGGTTGCGGCTCTGCCGGCTTGGCGCGCGAAGGTGAAACCCTGCATCAGCCCGAACTGGCCGCCACGCTGGAACAACTCGCGAGCGCGGGCGATGACTGGTTTTACCACGGTGAACCCGGTCACCATCTCGCCGAATTGTCGATCAGCAACGGCGGGCATCTACGTCGCGCTGACCTGCAAACCTATCAAACCGTTGAACGCGTTCCGTTGAGTTGCCGCTATCGCGATTCAACCTTGCTGACTAATCCTCCCCCCTCCTCGGGCGGACTGCTGATTGCCTTTGCCTTGGAGTTGCTCGCCGAGCCCGCCTTTGCCCCTAACAGCTACGGCGCTCCCGACGCCGTGCTGCGGCTGGCCCAGGCGATGAGTCAGACCAACCTGGCTCGCCGGCGACATAGCCCGACTGAACTGCAACAGCCTGATCTGATCGCTCGTTATCGGGCCGCCGTGGCACAACATCCTCTATTTACTCGCGGCACCACTCATATCAGCGTGATTGATGCGGCAGGCAATGCGGCGGCCTTATCGCTCTCTAACGGTGAAGGATGCGGCTGCATGCTACCCGGCACAGGCATCATGCTCAACAATATGTTGGGCGAGGAAGACCTCAATCCCAGGGGCTTTAATCGCTGGGCATGCAATATCCGGGTATCGTCAATGATGGCGCCGACGCTGGTGGAAGACCGCCAGCGGCTGATTGTAACCGGCTCCGGCGGGTCCAACCGCTTGCGCACGGCGATCCTGCAAACGGTCAGTCACTTGCTTGACCATAATTTACCGGTGGAGGCCGCCGTCAGCGCCCCCCGGCTGCATGTCGAAGGCGACCTGCTGCATTTGGAACCGGGTTTTCCCGAACTGACTCAGCACCGTCTGATGGCCGCTTACCCCCACAATCAGTGCTGGAGCGCCCCCAATTTGTTTTTCGGTGGTACCCATACCGTCGTCGCCACCGACAGAGAGATCAATGGTGCCGGCGATCCCCGCCGGGGCGGGGTATTCCGGCGCTGTTAGTGGCAGCCAGTCAGGTCTTGTCGGATATCGAGCCGGAATCCTCGGGATTCGGAAACGGATGATCCGAATCGATCTCAGCATCGGATTCCGCCCCATCAAGGTGGCCACTACGGGTATTATAGTGTCCTTGGAGCTGGTCACATAAGGTACCGGACCATAAAGGTATGCCATCAATATAGGCGGCCCTGATAATCACATGAGCCGCTACGGGCGCGGTCAGCATGATGAATAAGACGATGGCGATAACGCGGGTCGTCACCCCGATATCGGCGAAAAACAACGCGACCGCAAACAACATCAAACCCGCGCCGAAAGCACCGGCTTTAGTGGTTGCGTGCATGCGTGTCGGCAAATCGGGCATACGCAACAGACCGATAGTACTGACTAGAGCGAAAAACGCGCCACTGACCAGTAACACGGCAATTATCCACTCAAGCATCATTTGGCACGTCCCCGTTTTTCGAGATAACTGGCAAAGGCCACCGCAGCGATGAACGCTACTAAGGCTAACACAATCGCCACATCGAGAAATACCGGATCATGAGTCATGATGGAATACACCGCCACAATGCCAACAACCAGAGAGGCTATGACTTCCAGTGCAACAATGCGATCAGCCATTTTAGGGCCATGGGATAAACGAATGAAGGACAACACTAATCCCCCACTCAGCATAATAAAGGCTAAATTCAAGGCCCAGGTTAATACAGGGGTATGTTCAAACGGTAGCATAATCAGTTCCGCATCACATCGAGTAAACGCTGCTCTAAATAACGAATCTCAGCACGTAGTTGTTCCAAATCATCAATATACATCGCATGGATGTACAGAACCTTCCGGTCACTCGACACATCGATGCTCAGCGTTCCTGGAGTTAAAGAAATCAGATTGGCGAAAATGGTGATTTCCAAATCACTGCTGACCTCTAAACTGAGACCAATGATACCCGGGCGCATGAAGTAAGAAGGCGTCAAGACATCATAGGCCACGCGAATATTGGATTTAACAAGCTGCACCAAGAAAAAAATTGCGAAAGCAATAATCTGCCACACTTTGCCGAAATATCGGGAATCACCCAGCACCGGGCGCAGCACCAACAACGCGGCGTAGCTGATTAGCATGCCAAACAGCAAATTCAGAAAGCTGAAATCGGCGGTCAGGGCGGACCACGTCAGCGCGAGCAGCAAATTGACCAAGAACATCCTCATGGACGCACCCCCATCACCGCTTCAATATACTGTGCGGGATCCAAGAGTTGCTCGGCAGCCCGGGTAGCCACCACCACGAACGGTTCCGCATTAAGACCAATGAACAGAGTAATCAATGCTAAACCGGCTATTGGGATCAGCATCGGCACATAGCTGCCGCGTTGCTCGGAACCCGCGACCAAAGGCTCGGAAGATTCGGGGGCCTCTTTCCAGAAGGCCTCGTTCCAAATTTTGACCATAGAGAACAATGTCAACAAACCGACGAGCAAGGCCACACCAACGACAAGATATTCCTGCACCTCCAGCCCGGCCTTGATAATGACAAACTTGGCGAAAAAACCTGACAACGGCGGTATACCTGCAAGCGACAGCGCCGGGATCAGGAACAGGATCGACAGAAACGGCGCGGTACGGTAGAGACTGCCCAGTTCCTTAAGTTCATAAGTGCCGCGTAAACAATACGCCGCGCCACTTACCAGGAACAAATTCGCTTTCACAATAATGTGATGCATGATGTAGAAAATCGCCCCCATCAGACCCAGCGGGGTGTACAAGGCCAGGCCGAGAATCATATAACCGATCTGGCTGATGATGTGGAATGACAGGATACGGCGAAACTCAAACTGGGCCGCCGCACCCAGCACCCCGACCAGCATCGTCAGGGTCGCAATAACAAGCAGAATATCATGGGTATAGCCAACATCACCAGTGAATACCAAGGTGAACACCCGGATCAAGGCGTACACCCCGACCTTGGTCAGCAAACCGGCAAACAGCGCTGACACCGCCACCGGTGGCGTGTGGTAGGCGGCCGGTAACCAGAAAAACAGCGGAAATGCCGCCGCCTTGATCCCGAATGACACCATGAACAGCATCGCCACCGTAGTCACCAGCCCGGTGTTTTCCACCTCAGGCAGTTCCTGAGCCAGATGGGCCATGTTCAGAGTGCCGGTCATGCCGTAAAGAATGCCGACGGCCACAAGAAATAAGGTTGAGGAAAATAAATTCAGGGTGACATATTTCAGCGCCCCTTCCATTTGCGCCCGCTCGCCACCCAAGGCCAGCAACACAAACGACGACAGCAACATGACTTCAAACCACACAAAGAGATTGAAGATGTCAGCGGTCAAAAACGCACCCGACACGCCGGCCAACAGAATATGGGTCAGCGGATAGTAACCAAAATGCTCACGGTGTGCGTCGATGGTATACAGCGAGTACACGGCGACAGCAAAACCGGTCAGCCCGCCCAGCACCACCATAATGGCACCAAATAAGTCAGCCACAAAGGTAATGCCAAAGGGTGCGATCCAGCCCCCCATATAGCTGACCTGAATACCTTCATGCCAGACCACATACAGCA
>SKOM01000068.1 GCA_007120095.1 Candidatus Competibacteraceae bacterium
CAGGTGTTCCCATATCGTCGTTCGTCTTGATGACCGGACTCCTGTTGATACAGTGTAAGACGTGCCCGACAGCCCGTCGGCTATCCTATGATGTCGGGCAACGCTGCGCTTTTGTCCGGTGATCCGCTTGAATGGCTATACCAAGCAGCGTAGGTTGGGTTGCCATTTTTTGGGCAACCCAACATTTGAAGGCGAGAAGTCAATGCGCACGTTCAACGCCTCCCCAAAACCACCACAACCAGCCCGAGCAGCAAGGCGGCGGCCAGTGGCCACGGGTACAGCTCCTGGCGCGGCGGCAGATCAATGGCCTGGGGCGTGGGTTCCAGGACATCCAGCGCCGCATGAATGCGTTCTAAATCAGCGGTATCTCGGGCGCGGAAATACTCACCGCCGGTGAGGGCGGCGACCTGGCGCAGCAGGGCTTCATCCAGGTCTGCGGATGGGTTGATCCGCTCGCGGCCAAACACCCCTTCCATGTGCAGACTGTCTGCACCGATGCCAATGGTGTGGATGCGCACCCCACTGAGTCGAGCCAGCTCGGCGGCCTCCAGCGGTTCGAGTTCACCGGCATTATTGGCACCATCGGTGAGCAGAATCACGACCGCATCGTCGTTGGCGCTGTCACGCAGGCGCTTGACCGCCAAGCCGATGGCATCGCCAATAGCGGTGGCATTACCGGCAAAACCGATTTCCGCTTCGGCCAGTAATTGGCGCACCGTGTCGCGGTCGAACGTCAGCGGTGCCTGCACATAGGCTTGCGCACCGAATAAAATCAGCCCCAGACGGTCGCCGTGTCGGCGTTGCAGAAAAGTGTCGGCACGATCCTGCAAGACCTCCAGACGATTCCGGCGCTGCTCGTCAAGCCTTAAATCATCAATCTGCATACTGGGAGAAATGTCCACTGCCAACATGAGATCACGGCCGCTGACCACCATGGGTTGGTTGGGATCCAGCCATTGGGGGCGAGCGGCGGCGCTGACCAGCAGCAGCCAGGCCATTACGGCCAGCACCATCCGCCAGCGCCGCGCATGAGGTCGGGGGGGAGCCAGAGCCGCAGGGAAGGGCACCCGCAGTGTCCCAGCCTGTTGCCGCTGTACCGGCGGTAACCACCAGGCACTGAGCAACGGTAAGGGCAGGGCGAGCCACAGCCAAGGCCAGGCGAATGTGAACATCAACACTGCTGCTGCAACCAGCGCCGCGCCAGGTGGCTTAAAGCCGACCGATCCACTTGGGCCTGGGCCTGATAGGGCGCGCAGGCCAATACCCGGCCACAGCCCTGGGAGAATTCTTGGCTCTCCAGCCGGGCATCGAGAAATGCCAGCCAGTCCCTGCCGTACAATGCGGCCACCTGATCGCGTTGATAGTGGCTGAGGGCCGCACGTTTTAAGAGCTGCGATACAGCGGCGGCAAACTGGGCGTCGGTTAAATCCCGGCGGCGGCTGAGTGCGTCCAGCGCACGTATTCTGCGCCGCCGCTGCCAATAGCGTCGTTGGTATCGCCATAGCCTGGGCACCAGCAGCAGCAGGCTACCCAGCATGACGAACCACCAACCCGGTGCGGGTGGCCACCAACCCGGTGCTGTCGGCGCTTGGATATCATGCAGGTGTTGTAATAACTCGGACGGCTCCATTATTACGGCTCGGGGTGAATCAGAACCTGTTCTGCTTGCTGCTCAGTGGTTACGGTATGCCAAGGGATGCCATGGCGATGCCAGAGTTCAGCCCATTGGCGCTGCTGAGCCTGTTGCTGCGCCTGCCAGGCTTGGCGCTGGCGGCGCTGACGCCAATCCAATACCCGCAGTTGGGTACCCACACTGACCGGATACCGTCCGGGGGCGGGCAGTGTCAGCTCCAAAGGATCGGCAATCTGGTAAGCCGAGACATCATGGCGCTGGCGCAGCCGTGCCAGATGCGTTTCCAGTGACGGCTCGCGGTGTTGAAAATCGCTGATCAGTATCATGAGGCCACTGCTGGTGGGGCCTTTATCAAGGCGCTGTAACACGGCGGATAACCCCCCCGCCGAGGGCTGCGGCATCGGCAGGGGATCGGGGGCAAACCAGTCCAATAGTCCTTGGATCAAAGCCATTACCCCGCGACGCCCCGCTTGCACCGGCAGCCATTGCTGGCGGTCACCGGCATAAAATACCGCCCCGACTCGATCACCCTGTTGCAGCGCCATCCAGCCCAGCAGCGTCGCCAGCCGCGCAGCGATCACCGATTTAAAGGTGACTCGGGTGCCGAAGAACAGACTGGCATTAGCATCGATAATCAGCACCAGTGGTCGCTGGCGTTCCTCGCCGTAGCGTTTGGTGTGCGCAACGCCGGTACGGGCGGTGACCCGCCAATCGAGATGACGGCAGTCGTCGCCGGGCTGATACACCCGCGATTCCTGAAAATCCATGCCCCGTCCGTGACGGCGGGTCTGGCGTTGTCCCGGGTTGCGGTGGCTTTGATGACGCTGCATTGACCGCAGGCGCCGGGCTTGGTGCTGCAAGCCCAGCAATTCGCTGCGACTAGGGCGTGGTGGGGGGTGATGAGCAGCGGCGGTATTCATGGTACCGCCACCCAGTGCAGCAGACGGTCAAGAACCTGGTCGGCATCCATACCGGCGGCCTCGGCCTCGAAGGAAACCAGCAGGCGGTGGCGCAGCACATCATGGGCGACGGCGTGGATATCTTCAGGCGAAATGTAATCGCGTCCCGCCAGCCAGGCATGGGCGCGGGCGCAGCGTTCCAGGGCGATGGTGCCGCGAGGACTGACCCCGTAGCTGATCCAGGGGGCCAGTTCGGGGGCCTGCTGTGCCGGTTCGCGGGTGGCTAAGACCAACTGAATCAGATACTCCTCCAGCGCCGGTGCTAAATACACTTGCCCCAATGCCTGGCGGGCGGCAAATAATTGGGATTGTGTAATACGGAATTCGGTGGCCGATTCCACAGTGGGTGGACGACGGGCCAAGGCGAGAATCTGCCGCTCAGCCTCGGCGTCAGGATAGCCGATGCGTACATAGAGCAGAAACCGATCCAATTGCGCCTCCGGCAGTGGAAATGTGCCTTCCTGCTCGATAGGATTCTGGGTGGCCATCACTAGGAACAGCGGCGGCAGTGGGTAGGTGGTGCGGCCTACGGTGATTTGCCGTTCGCCCATGGCTTCTAACAGGGCCGATTGTACCTTGGCCGGGGCACGGTTGATTTCGTCAGCCAGCAGTACATTATGGAACATCGGGCCGGGCTGGAATTCAAACTCGCCGGTTTGTACCCGGAAAATATCCGTGCCGATTAAATCGGCCGGCAGTAAATCCGGGGTGAATTGCAGCCGGTGAAAATCCCCCTCGATGTAACGGGCCAGAGTTTTGATCGCGGTGGTTTTAGCCAGCCCCGGTGCGCCTTCGACCAGTAAATGACCGTCGGCCAGCAACGCGATCAACAACCGCTCGATCAGACGTGGTTGCCCGACCACGTCCTGTTCGATGCAGATGCGAAGTTGCTGGAAGACAGGGCGCAGGGTGTCACTGGTTGGCATCGTGCTGGGCATGGATAGGCGAATGGTCGTCGAGTAACGCAATGGTTTGGACGGCGTGGTACGGATCGGCGAACAGGAATGCTGTAGCCGCAGAGCTTAAGTTTAGCAGAGCTTAAGTTTAG
>SKOM01000026.1 GCA_007120095.1 Candidatus Competibacteraceae bacterium
AACTTCGGTAAATTGAACCACAGTACTCGTCAGTAGGCGTCGCCGTGGTTCGACCTGTTTCAGGAGATCATTGTATGAGTTTGACACTGGCTGAAAAGCAAGCTGTTGTCGCCGAAGTATCCGAGGTCGCACGTACTGCTCACTCCGCTGTTGCAGCGGAGTATCGCGGACTAAAAGTGGGCCAAATGACGGAGTTGCGCACCAAGGCGCGTGAATCCGGCGTTTATTTGCGCGTGGTCAAAAATACGCTGGCCAAGCGGGCGCTGCAAGGCACGGATTTTGAGTGTTTGAATAGTGCTTTGGGTGGTCCGTTGTTGTTGGCTTTTTCTCAGCAGGATCCTGGCGCTGCGGCACGCATGTTTAAGGATTTTCTCAAATCCAAGGACAACCAATTGCTGGTTATCCGTACTCTGGCTTTCAATGGGCAGACCTTGCCCGCAGCCGAGATGGATCGCCTGGCCAGCATGCCGACCCGTGAAGAAGCATTGAGCACACTGATGGCCTGCATGCGTGCCCCGCTGGATAAGTTTGCCAGAACGGTGAACGAAGTACCTGGTAAGTTGGTGCGTACTTTGGCGGCCATTCGCGAGCAAAAAGAGCAGCAAGCGGCTTAATAATCCAATTTAGGCTGAATCCAAATCTTGTAGAGGAACAATCAAATGGCTGTAGCAAAAGAAGAAATTTTGGAAACTATTGGTAATATGACAGTGCTGGAGATCGTTGATCTGATCGCGGCCATGGAAGAGAAATTTGGTGTATCAGCGGCAGCGGCAGTAGCGGCTGTTCCCGCAGCGGCTGGTGCTGCAGCGGCTGAGGAAGTCGAAGAGCAAACCGAATTTGACGTCGTCATGAGCAGTTTTGGTGAGAAAAAGGTTAATGTCATTAAGGTCGTTCGCGGCTTGACGGGCCTGGGTCTCAAGGAAGCCAAAGATCTGGTTGAGGGTGTACCGTCTACGGTCAAAGAAGGTGTGTCCAAGGACGAAGCGGCCGACATTAAAAAGCAACTTGAAGAAGCCGGTGCGACCGTCGAGGTCAAGTAACGCTGTCGAGAGTCAAATGTTAACCCCCGTTGCTTTGATCGGCTGCGGCTGATTGTCAGGTTGGTGGCCCAGTGTCGCCAGCCTTTATCATTTTTTTTATTGAGGAACCCCGATGGCCTATACGTTCACTGAGAAAAAACGTGTCCGCAAGGACTTCGGTAAACGTCCGAGCATTCTCGAGGCCCCTTATCTACTGGCGACCCAGTTGGATTCTTACCGCGAGTTTCTACAAGACGTTGCCCCTGAGCAGCGCCGGAATAAAGGTTTGCATGCCGCATTCAAATCGGTGTTCCCGATTACCAGCTATTCTGGCAATGCCGTGCTGGAGTATGTTAGTTACCGGTGTGGTGATCCGGTATTCGACGTCCGTGAATGCCAACTGCGTGGCCTGACCTATGCCGCACCGCTACGGGTCAAGTTGCGTCTCGCCATTTTAGATAAGGACAGCGAAACCCATACGGTTAAGGACGTTCGCGAGAACGAAGTGTATATGGGCGAAATGCCGCTGATGACCGAGAATGGCACATTCGTCATCAACGGCACCGAGCGGGTGATTGTTGCCCAGCTGCATCGTTCGCCGGGGGTGTTTTTTGATCACGATAAGGGCAAAACCCATTCGTCGGGAAAATTATTGTTTTCAGCGCGGGTGATTCCTTATCGAGGCTCTTGGCTGGATTTTGAATTTGATGCTAAAGATTTGTTGTTTGCGCGTATTGACCGGCGGCGTAAATTACCGGTCACCGTATTGCTGCGGGCTCTGGGTTATGAAAACGCTGATATGTTATCGCTGTTTTTTGAAACCAATACTTTTCAACTGGCCGATGGCAAAGTGCACCTGGTGTTGATCCCGGAACGCTTGCGCGGTGAGACGGCCAGCTTCAATATCATGCTTGGCGAGCAAGTGCTGGTGGAAGCCGGGCGGCGAATTACTGCTAAGCATGTCCGCGAGTTGAGTAAGGCAGGGATAACGAGCCTTGAAGTTCCCCCCGAATACCTGCTAGGCAAAATCATTGCCCATGATGTGCTCGATCAGGAAACCGGTGAGCTGATCGCTCAAGCCAACGATGAGCTGACTCAAGAACAGTTGGAGAAAATTCAAGAAGCTGGTACGGAGGAACTGCGCGCTTTATACGTTAATGACGTGGATCGTGGGCCTTACATTTCCCAGACGCTGCGCACTGATCTGACCCGTACTCAACTAGAAGCACAGATTGAAATCTACCGGATGATGCGTCCCGGTGAACCACCGACCAAGGATGCAGCTCAAACACTGTTTCACAACCTGTTTTTTTCAGAAGATCGCTATGATCTGTCCACCGTTGGTCGAATGAAATTCAACCGGCGAGTAGGGCGTGATGAGTCCGAGGGCCTGGGCGAGTTGGTTGATCGCCGTTATGCGGACAGTCTTCCCGATGTGGCTCAGTTCAAGCTCTATAAAGAGCGTTGTGCCCAGGCAGCGGATGGTGATGACATTGTTGATGTCATGAAGGTTTTAATTGCCATCAAAAACGGCAGCGGTACCGTTGATGATATTGACCATCTCGGTAACCGGCGGATTCGTTGTGTTGGTGAGATGGCTGAAAATGTGTTCCGTATTGGCTTGGTACGGGTTGAGCGTGCGGTTAAAGAGCGCTTGGGATTGGCGGAATCGGAAGGTTTGACACCGCAAGATTTGATCAATGCCAAGCCGGTAGCAGCCGCTATTAAAGAATTTTTCGGTTCCTCGCAGTTAAGCCAATTCATGGATCAGAACAACCCGCTATCTGAGGTGACCCACAAGCGCCGCATTTCCGCACTCGGCCCTGGTGGGTTGACCCGTGAACGCGCGGGGTTTGAGGTGCGTGATGTCCATCCCACGCACTATGGCCGGGTGTGTCCGATTGAGACTCCTGAAGGCCCGAATATTGGCCTGATCAATTCGTTAGCAGTGTATGCCCGGACTAACGATTACGGGTTTCTGGAGACCCCTTATCGGCGGGTGGAAAACAGCCGGGTGACGGATGATATTGTCTATCTGTCTGCCATTGAGGAAGGGAATTATGTAATTGCTCAGGCTAATGCGACCCTTGATACAGCGGGGCGGTTCAGTGATGATCTGGTGTCTTGCCGCCATCAGAATGAATTCTCCTTGTCGTCTCCGGACAGGGTGCACTTCATGGATGTTTCGCCCAAGCAGATCGTATCGGTTGCGGCCGCGCTGATCCCGTTTCTCGAACATGACGATGCCAACCGAGCGCTCATGGGTTCCAATATGCAACGGCAGGCGGTACCGACACTGCGCTCTGAAAAACCACTGGTTGGAACCGGTATTGAAAGCAAAGTGGCCATTGACTCCGGGGCAACCGTGGTCGCCCGCCGGGGCGGGGTGGTGGACTCGGTTGACTCGGGACGCATCGTGGTGCGTGTCAACGATGAGGAGACCGAGGCGGGTGAGTCAGGCGTCGATATTTATAATCTCATTAAATACACCCGCTCTAACCAAAACACCTGCATCAACCAGCGTCCTGTGGTGCGCGTCAACGACCATATAGCCTGCGGTGATGTGTTGGCTGATGGGCCCAGCACCGATATGGGCGAGCTGGCCTTAGGGCAGAATCTACTGGTGGCTTTCATGCCCTGGAACGGTTACAACTTCGAGGACTCGATTTTAATCTCTGAACGTGTGGTTCAGGAGGATCGATTTACCACAATCCATATCGAAGAACTGTCTTGTGTGGCTCGCGACACCAAATTAGGTCAGGAGGAAATCACGGCGGACATTCCCAATGTCGGTGAGTCGGCGTTGGCCAAGCTGGATGAGAGCGGGGTGGTTTATATCGGTGCCGAAGTTAAAGCCGGCGATATTTTGGTCGGCAAAGTGACACCTAAAGGGGAAACTCAATTAACTCCCGAGGAAAAACTGCTGCGAGCCATTTTTGGCGAAAAGGCTTCCGATGTTAAGGACACCTCGTTGCGTGTGCCTTCCGGCATGGACGGTACCGTGATCGATGTGCGGGTGTTTACCCGCGACGGTGTCGAAAAAGACGCCCGGGCCAAGCAAATCGAAACCAGCGAGCTGAACCGTGTGCGCAAAGACCTCAATGACCAGCGGCGGATCTTAGAAAACGACATCTTTCTGCGCGTTGAGAAGATGTTAATCGGCAAGACCGCCATTAGCGGTCCAGCCGGTTTGAGCGACAACGATAAGGTGACTAAAGGCTATTTAAGTAAACTGCCGCGTGAACGCTGGTTTGAGATTCGTTTGCTTGATGAAGATACCATCGACCAGATGGAAGTCATCCATGAGCAACTGAAACAACAGCGCCAGCACTTCGAGCACCGCTTTGAAGAGCAGCGGCAAAAGTTGATCCAGGGTGATGATTTAGCGCCCGGTGTGCAAAAAATGGTCAAAGTCTACCTGGCAGTGAAGCGTCGCATTCAGCCGGGCGATAAAATGGCCGGCCGTCACGGTAACAAAGGGGTAATCTCCATGATTGTCCCCCAGGAAGACATGCCGTATCTGGAAGACGGTACCCCGGTTGATGTGGCGTTGAATCCTCTGGGCGTACCGTCGCGCATGAATATCAGGCAGGTTTTGGAAACTCACCTTGGCTGGGCTGCCAAGGGGCTGGGACAGAAAATTGAACGGATGCTGGAAGCCCAAACGGAACTCGCTGAGCTGCGGACTTTTCTCAATGAGTTATATAACGCCAATGCCTATGCCAAGCTGGATCTCGACCAGTTCAGCGACAATGAAATCATTGAGCTGTGTCGCAATCTCAAATCGGGTGTGCCCATGGCGACACCGGTATTTGATGGCTGTGGTGAGGAAGAATTAAAAGCTATGCTACGGCTCGCGGGTCTGTCAGAAACCGGACAAGCGACCTTGATCGATGGGCGTACAGGCGAGGCATTTGATCGCCAAGTGACGGTGGGGTATATGTACATGCTCAAGTTGAACCATTTGGTCGATGACAAGATGCATGCTCGTTCTACGGGACCTTATAGCCTGGTAACTCAGCAACCCTTAGGCGGTAAAGCTCAATTTGGAGGACAACGCTTTGGTGAAATGGAGGTCTGGGCGCTGGAGGCTTATGGTGCCGCTTACACCTTGCAAGAAATGTTAACCGTCAAATCGGATGATGTTGCGGGTCGAACCAAAATCTACAAAAACATTGTCGATGATGATCATCGTATGGAAGCCGGTATGCCCGAGTCGTTCAATGTATTGGTCAAGGAGATCCGTTCCTTAGGCATTAATATCGAGCTGGAAAGCGACTGATTCCTGTGAGATGAACCGCGAGCCTAGTGCAAGCGGCCAACGATTTACCGACGGTAGCCACTGACGAGTGAGCGTGCGATGAAAGAGTTACTGGATCTGTTTAAGCAAACTGACACACCAGAAGATTTTGATGCGATCCGCATCGGCCTGGCGTCCCCGGATATGATCCGGGCATGGTCTTACGGCGAGGTGAGAAAGCCGGAAACGATCAATTACCGAACGTTCAAACCCGAGCGAGACGGATTGTTCTGTGCCAAAATTTTTGGCCCAATCAAAGACTACGAGTGTCTGTGTGGTAAGTACAAGCGCCTTAAGCATCGCGGTGTGATCTGCGAGAAATGCGGCGTTGAAGTCACCTTGGCCAAAGTGCGCCGTGACCGCATGGGTCATATCGACCTGGCCAGCCCAGTGGCGCATATTTGGTTTCTGAAGTCGCTACCATCGCGTATCGGCCTACTCCTGGATATGACCCTGCGTGATATCGAGCGGGTGCTGTACTTTGAGTCCTTCGTGGTGATTGAACCTGGATTGACGCCACTGGAGCGCGGTCAGCTTTTATCCGACGAAGGTTATCTGGAATCGCTCGAACAGTACGGCGATGATTTTGATGCCCGTATGGGTGCGGAAGCCGTGCTGGAGCTGCTCAAACACCTGGATCTCAAAGATCAAGCAGCCACGTTGCGCGAAGAGCTGGTCGAGTGTACGTCTGAAACCAAACTCAAACGGATTACCAAACGCCTCAAATTGATCGAGTCATTCATCGATTCCGGTAATAAACCGGAATGGATGATTTTGCGGGTATTGCCGGTTTTGCCACCGGATTTGCGACCCTTAGTGCCGTTGGATGGTGGGCGTTTCGCGACGTCTGATCTTAACGATCTATACCGGCGGGTGATTAACCGCAATAATCGCTTGAAGCGACTGCTGGAGCTTAATGCGCCTGATATTATCGTGCGTAACGAAAAGCGTATGCTGCAAGAGTCGGTCGATTCGCTGCTGGATAATGGTCGGCGTGGACGTGCCATCACCGGCAGCAATAAGCGTCCGCTTAAATCGTTAGCCGATATGATCAAGGGCAAGCAAGGGCGGTTCCGACAAAATCTGCTTGGTAAGCGGGTGGATTATTCGGGACGTTCAGTGATTGTGGTCGGACCGACATTACGCCTGCACCAGTGCGGTTTGCCTAAAAAGATGGCTTTGGAATTATTCAAGCCGTTTATTTTTTCCAAGCTTATTCGCCGCGGTATTGCCACGACAATCAAGGCGGCCAAAAAGTCAGTGGAGCGTGAGTCCGCTGAGGTTTGGGATATTCTGGAAGAGGTGATTCGCGAGCATCCCGTCATGCTGAACCGGGCGCCGACACTGCACCGCTTAGGCATTCAAGCCTTTGAACCAGTGCTGATTGAAGGCAAGGCCATCCAACTGCACCCGTTAGTGTGTACCGCATTCAACGCCGACTTTGACGGTGACCAGATGGCGGTGCATGTTCCGTTGTCAATCGAGGCGCAATTGGAAGCCCGTGCCTTGATGATGGCGTCTAATAATATTCTCAGTCCAGCGAACGGCGAGCCGATTATCGTACCGTCCCAAGATGTGGTATTGGGGCTGTATTACATGACGCGTGAGCGTATTAATGCTAAAGGCGAGGGCATGATCTTCGCCGATGTCGAAGAGCTGCATCGTGCTTATCAAAACCGCTGCGTTGATTTACACGCTCAGATCGAGGTGCGGGTACCACGGCATAACAAAGCTGAAGACGGCACCACGGTTCTATCTGGGTATGAACGGATCAAGACGACGGTAGGCCGGGCATTGCTGCTGGAGATCTTACCTCGGGATTTGCCCTTTGAACTGGCTAATCAAGTATTAAACAAAAAGTCGATTTCGCGCCTGATCAATGCGTGTTATCGAGCGGTGGGTTTGAAAGAAACCGTCATATTCGCCGATCAGTTAATGTACACCGGTTTTCATTATGCAACCCGATCAGGTGCCTCGGTTGGTTTCGAGGATTTGGTGGTTCCGGAAGAAAAGGCCGGTATCTTGGAGCGAGCCGAGTCCGAGGTCAAGGAGATCGAGAGCCAGTTTGCTCAAGGTTTAGTCACCACGGGTGAACGTTACAATAAAGTGGTTGATATCTGGTCGCGGACTAATGATCAGGTCGCCCGGGCGATGATGGACAAACTGGGCAAGGATATTGTCCTGGATCGTGAAGGCAACGAGGTTAAGCAGGATTCTCTCAATTCAATCTATATCATGGCTGATTCGGGCGCACGGGGTTCGGCTGCGCAGATTCGCCAACTAGCGGGTATGCGTGGTTTGATGGCTAAGCCCGATGGCTCGATCATCGAGACGCCGATCACGGCTAATTTCCGCGAAGGCTTGGATGTGTTGCAGTACTTTATTTCCACTCATGGTGCTCGTAAGGGGTTGGCGGATACCGCGCTCAAAACCGCTAACTCCGGGTATCTAACCCGGCGTCTAGTGGATGTTGCTCAAGACATGGTGGTGACCGAGGTGGATTGCGGTACGCGTGAGGGAGTGCTGTTGACCGCTATCGTCGAGGGCGGTGAAATTGTCGAACCTCTGCGAGATCGAGTATTAGGTCGCACATTAGTTGATGATGTGTTTGTGCCTGGTAGTGATGATGAACTTCTCATCCCGGCTGGTACTCAGTTAGGCGAACGAGAAGCCGATTTGCTGGAAGAAAATGGCATTGATCGCTTAATGGTGCGCTCCGCGATCACCTGTGAAACCCGCTATGGTATTTGTGCGACGTGTTATGGTCGTGATCTGGCGCGTGGTCATTCGGTGAACATTGGCGAAGCCGTCGGTGTAATTGCCGCCCAATCCATCGGTGAGCCGGGTACTCAGCTCACCATGCGTACCTTCCATATCGGGGGAGCCGCCTCACGGACGGTGGCCGTCAATAATGTTCAGGTCAAATCCCGAGGGCGGGTGCGACTACAGAACATGAAAGTCGTACCCAACCGCGATGGCCGCCTAGTAGCCGTTTCGCGTTCTGGGGAAGTTATCGTAGTCGATAACGCCGGTCGTGACCGTGAGCGTTATAAAGTCCCCCACGGCGCTTTGTTGACTGTCGAAGACGGCGGTTCTGTTGACCCTAGCGATATTGTCGCCACCTGGGATCCCCATGTGCATCCGGTTATTACTGAGGTGGCCGGGTATGTGCGTCTGGTTGATTTTGAAGACAATGTCACTGTACAGGGACAGATCGACGAGATTACCGGCATTTATAATCGCGTGGTGATGGATCCCAAGCAGCGTGGCGGGATCGGCCGCGATAAACGTCCAGTGGTCAAATTGGTTGATGCTGACGGAGAAGATCTGCTGATTCCAGGCACCGATCAAGCGGCGGCCTATCCGCTCCCATCAGGTACCATTGTCAACTTAGCGGACGGCGATGAAGTCGCTGTTGGCGATGTCATAGCAAGGTTGCCCCAAGAATCGAGCAAAACTCGGGATATCACGGGTGGTTTGCCACGGGTAGCCGATCTGTTCGAGGCACGGCGCCCGAAAGATCAAGCGATTTTGGCCGAGGCCTCCGGAACAGTCAGTTTCGGTCGCGATACCAAAGGTAAACAACGGCTGGTTATCACCGATGCTGAGGAAACACAGCATGAAGAATTGATCCCCAAGTGGCGACATATCAATGTCTATGAGGGTGAAAAAGTCCAACGTGGTGAAGTCATTGCCGACGGCGAGCCGAACCCGCATGATATTTTGCGCCTGTTGGGCGTGCGTGAGCTATCCAACTATCTGGTCAAAGAAATCCAGGATGTTTACCGTTTGCAAGGGGTGAAGATCAATGATAAGCACATCGAGGTGATCATTCGCCAGATGATGCGCAAAGTTGAGATCACTGATCCCGGCAGTACCCGATTCATCAAAGGTGAACAAGTCGAACGTGCCCGTTTATTGGATGAAAACGACCGTGTATTATCTGAGGCCGGTATTCCGGCTCAGGGGCAAGCATTACTTTTGGGGATTACTAAAGCCTCCTTAGCGACCGAGTCGTTTATTTCTGCCGCTTCGTTCCAGGAAACGACCCGGGTATTGACCGAAGCAGCTGTACGTGGTCTACGCGACGACTTACGCGGTCTCAAGGAAAATGTCATTGTCGGGCGACTGATTCCGGCCGGAACGGGACTCGCTTATCATCGGGATCGGCGCGAGCGAACCGCTTCAGAAATGTTCGATGATGCTTTTCAGTCCAAGGCCGCCCCACAAGTTTCTGAGGAAACCTCAGATGTTGGTGCTGCGGTTGAAGAACGCACCAGTACTGATGGATCGCCGTCTGGGGCCGTTGAACATAAAGCCTCTGGAAATTCAAAATTCTGAACACATGAGTCACAACCAATCGACGTGCCGATGATGATTGGCACGTTTTCTTGACGGCGTACTAAAAATCCCATACACTTCTCTGTCTTTGGCAGACACAGTGTGTCGGCCGTTTTTTTTACTGTCTGATGCTTGGTCTTTCAAGAATCCAAGGGTACCCATGGCGACGATTAATCAGTTGGTGCGTAAACCGCGCGCCTCAAAAAAGGAAAAGAGTAACGTTCCTGCGCTTGAAAGCTGTCCGCAAAAGCGCGGCGTGTGCACTCGAGTCTACACCACGACACCCAAAAAGCCCAACTCTGCGCTGCGCAAAGTGGCTCGGGTACGGTTGACCAACGGTTATGAAGTGACCAGCTACATTGGTGGCGAAGGTCACAACCTGCAGGAACACTCCGTGGTTTTGATTCGGGGCGGTCGGGTTAAAGACTTGCCCGGTGTTCGTTACCATACGGTACGCGGCAGCCTTGATACTCAAGGCGTGAGCAAGCGTCGTCAAGGCCGCTCCAAGTATGGCGCCAAACGGCCTAAGTCCTAATTCACTGTCTGACTCGTGTAGCTAAATCCAATGCCAAGAAGAAGAGAAGTCCCCCAGCGCATTATCCTGCCGGATCCGAAATTCGGCAGTGACATGCTGGCCAAGTTCATCAATATGGTGATGGAGCGCGGTAAAAAATCCATCGCTGAAAAAATCGTTTATGGTGCTCTAGACGAAATGGCCACGCGCGCCAAGAATGATGATGCCGTGGAACTACTGGAGCAGGCTTTGGACAATGTGCGCCCCGTGGTCGAGGTTAAGTCACGGCGCGTCGGTGGTGCGACCTATCAGGTGCCCATTGAAGTTCGACCCGTGCGTCGTAACACTTTGGCCATGCGCTGGATTATCGATGCTGCCCGTAAACGCAGCGAAAAATCGATGCCCAAACGGCTGGCCAGCGAGCTGCTCGATGCGGCCGAAGGCCGTGGCTCGGCAGTCCGTAAACGTGAAGAAACACATCGTATGGCTGACGCTAACAAGGCGTTCGCACATTATCGTTGGTAAACACCTGAGGTATTTGCTGTGGCTCGAAAAATATCGATCGAGCGCTATCGTAATCTGGGCATCATGGCACACATCGATGCCGGTAAGACGACCACTACTGAGCGCGTTCTTTTTTACACCGGTGTTTCCCACAAAATGGGTGAGGTGCATGACGGTGCTGCCGTTATGGACTGGATGGAACAGGAACAAGAGCGTGGGATTACCATCACCTCGGCCGCGACGACGACGTTCTGGAGCGGCATGGCTCAGCAGTTCCCGGAACACCGCATTAACATTATTGATACGCCGGGCCATGTCGATTTCACCATCGAAGTCGAACGCTCGTTGCGGGTTCTGGATGGCGCGTGCGCAGTATTTTGTGCTGTCGGTGGAGTAGAGCCACAGTCGGAAACGGTGTGGCGGCAGGCCAATAAGTACAGTGTCCCTCGGTTAGCGTTTGTCAATAAGATGGATCGCGCTGGTGCCGACTTCTTGCGGGTTGTTCACCAGATCGAGTCGCGCCTGGGTGCTAAGCCGGTGCCGATACAGTTGCCGATTGGTTCGGAAGAAAACTTTCGAGGCATCGTCGATCTGATCAAGATGAAAGGCATTTACTGGGATGATGCCTCACTGGGCATGACGTTTGAGTACGGTGATGTGCCGGCCGATATGCAGGACTTATGCACCAAGTGGCATGAACATCTGGTGGAAGCGGCTGCCGAAGCCAATGATGACTATATGGAGAAATACCTCAACGATGGAGAATTGACCGAAGCAGAAATTCGTGAAGGGCTGCGTACCTTGACACTGAACAATAGCATTGTGCCCGTGCTGTGCGGCTCCGCCTTCAAGAATAAAGGTGTACAAGCGATGCTTGACGCGGTGATTGAGTTTTTGCCTTCACCTGTTGAGGTTGAGTCGGTACGAGGTATTTTACCCGATGAAACTGAAGCGACTCGTCCGCCCCAAGATGATCAGCCGTTCTCTGCCCTGGCTTTTAAAATTGCCACCGATCCTTATGTGGGCACCTTGACATTCTTCCGGGTTTATTCCGGAGTACTGTCTTCAGGCGATACCATCTTTAATCCAGTTAAAAGTAAGAAAGAGCGTATTGGCCGGTTGTTGCAAATGCATGCTAACTCTCGGGAAGAGATTAAAGAAGTCAGGGCTGGTGATATTGCCGCTGCAGTCGGTCTTAAAGATGTTTCCACAGGGGATACTCTGTGCGATACAGATAAACCCATTACATTGGAACGTATGGAATTTCCAGAACCGGTTATCGCAGTTGCCGTCGAGCCTAAAACGAAAACTGACCAGGAAAAAATGGGAGTCGCACTGTCCAAGCTTGCCCAGGAAGATCCTTCGTTCCGGGTGCGTACGGATGAGGAATCAGGCCAAACCATTATCTCAGGGATGGGCGAGTTGCATTTAGAAATCATTGTTGACCGCATGAAGCGTGAATTCAAAGTTGAGGCCAATGTGGGTGCACCGCAGGTGGCCTATCGTGAGACCATTCGTAAATCGCTCGAGCAGGAAGGCAAATTCGTGCGCCAGACTGGGGGCCGTGGTCAGTACGGGCATGTTTGGCTGCGCATTGAGCCGAAAGAGCCGGGCAGCGGCTTTGAATTCTGTAATGAGATTGTTGGCGGGGTGGTGCCCAAAGAATATATCCCGGCTGTTGGTAAAGGCGTCGAAGAACAGATGCAAAATGGGGTTATTGCTGGTTTCCCCGTTGTGGATGTCAAAGTGACCTTATTCGATGGATCTTACCATGAGGTCGATTCCAACGAGATGGCCTTTAAGATCGCTGGTTCTATGGCTTTCAAAGATGGTGCGCAAAAAGCCAGGCCTGTTTTGCTTGAGCCGGTCATGAAGGTTGAAGTAGTTACCCCGGAAGATTATCTGGGCGATGTCATGGGTGATTTAAGCCGTCGACGTGGCCTGGTACAAGGCATGGAAGACGCACCTGCCGGTAAGGTAATCCGCGCTGAGGTGCCATTGGCCGAAATGTTTGGTTACGCCACTGACCTGCGCTCAGCAACTCAAGGGCGGGCTACGTATACCATGGAGTTCGCCAAATATGTTGAAGCGCCAAGTACCGTTGCTGAATCAGTCATCAAGAAAGCATCCTAAGCTAGTTATTATTTAGCATTGAATTAACGTAGAATTTGAGGAGAACAACCGGTGTCGAAGGCAAAATTCGAGCGGACGAAGCCGCATGTGAATGTCGGCACGATTGGACATGTGGATCACGGCAAGACGACGCTGACGGCGGCGCTAACCAAGGTCTGTGCGGAGGCCCGCGG
>SKOM01000156.1 GCA_007120095.1 Candidatus Competibacteraceae bacterium
AGTTTGATTATTTTGTGCTGATAACGTTGCACCAAAATATCAAACGCACGCTTGTCACCTTGCTGGACCCGAGCCACTAGCTCACGATCAACATTGCGTTCGCCCATCCGGGCCGACCCCTTAACAGTAAGGGGTGTTCTCATTCACCATCCGTCGTGACAGTGAGTGTGACAGAACACCCTTGAGTTAGTTCGCCATTGCACCACAAAAACCCACTGCTTTTATATGGGATTTAAGTGTATGATCGAATTTAAAATTGTTCTTGGCTATGATCAGGTTTCTGCACGCCAAGCTAGCCTTAATAAGTGACAGCGCAGTTGTCGCAGTCGCTCCGGGTCGGTAGCGTCCGCCATAATAACCAGCGTCGAATTCAAACCCGGAACCTGCGTACGGAACTGCAATATTAACAAACGGGAGTGAATATAGTACCGCTTGAGTACGCGCTTTCGCATCGTTCCATCAGCATAAACTAATTGCCAATAACCATCATGACAAGCACGTAACTGAATCACAAACCCCGGACTGTAGACCGTGCCATAATAATACCACTGTCCAACCAGTGAACCCACCAGCATGACGGTGAGAATGACACCGCCAGCTAACGAGAGGTCAGTATACAACAAGGCCACGGCGGCCAGTCCATGCAGGCTGACCAAACCGAGTCGTAAGAATACCGAGGGGCGTAGATACAGATCAGGGGGCAATAATCCGTTCAACCAGCTTAAGATGAACCGGATCATTGGGCTTATCTCGGCCGCTGAAATAAGCCCACAGCTGCGGATCAGGCAATTCCAATAGCTCGGCAAAAGCCTGCTGTTCTTCCATTGGGGCAGTCACATAGCGCTGTTGCAAATAACGTTGCAACAGCGTGTCGAGTTCTTTCATCCCCCGGCGGCAGTTCCAGCGCAGCTTGCTATCAATGACCATAATAGACTCAACGCCGCTCGACCATCATTTTCTTGACGGTGGCTATGGCCTTAGCCGGATTCAGGCTTTTAGGGCAGGTCTTGGTGCAGTTCATGATGGTGTGACAACGGTACAAACGAAACGGATCTTCTAAATCATCCAGCCGTTCACCGGTGTACTCATCACGCGAATCGGCAATCCAGCGATAAGCTTGCAGTAACACTGCCGGCCCCAAATAGCGATCACCGTTCCACCAGTAACTCGGACAACTGGTGGAGCAACAGGCGCATAGAATGCACTCATATAACCCGTCGAGTTCAGCCCGATCTTCTTTGGACTGAAGCCGCTCGCGATCCGGTGGCGGTGGAGTTTGCGTCTGCATCCACGGTTTAATCGACGAGTACTGCGCATAAAAATGTGTCATATCCGGGACTAGATCTTTAACCACTGACATATGCGGCAAGGGGTAAATCGCCACTTCGTCCTCGATTTCATCAATAGCTTTGGTACAGGCCAGTGTATTAGTGCCATCGATATTCATCGCGCAGGAGCCGCAAATCCCCTCACGACAGGAACGCCGGAAGGTCAGCGTGGGATCAACCTCGTTTTTGATCTTGATCAGGGCATCGAGCACCATTGGGCCACACTCATCGAGATCCAGCACATACGTGTCCATTTGTGGATTTTCGCCCGTGTCGGGGTTCCAGCGATAGACTCGAAAAGCTTTGCTGCGCTTGGCACCCTCAGGGGCAGCATGATGTTTACCGACGCCGATACGGGAGTTTTTAGGGAGTCTTAATTCAGCCATGGGTCAATTGCTCTTAGTAGACACGCTGCTTGGGTGGGAAATACTCGACCTCATCGGTGAGTGTGTAATCATGCACCGGACGGTAGTCGATGCTGACCCGGTGTTCCGGGTTTAACCAAGTAAGCGTGTGTTTCATCCAGTGCTCATCATCGCGGTCTGGATAGTCTTCGCGGGCATGAGCACCGCGACTTTCCGGACGGTTGTGCGCTGCGTTAATCGACACTACAGCACAGCCGAGTAAGTTATCCAGCTCCAGGGTTTCAACCAAATCCGAATTCCAGATCATGCTGCGATCCGACACATTGACATCGGCAAATGAGCGGATGACTTCGTCCATTTTATCAATCCCCTCAGCCAGTGAATCACCGGTACGAAATACGGCCGCATGGGTTTGCATGGTGCGTTGCATCCGATCACGAATGGCGGCGGTATTCGTGTTGCCGCTGGCATGGCGGAGTTTATCAAAGCGATCCAGAGCGGCATCGACTTTATCCTGCGGCAAAGCTCGATGGCCGCCACCCGGTTCGAGGAGTTCGGCACAACGCAGAGCCGCTGCCCGGCCAAATACCACGATATCCAGCAACGAATTCGAACCCAGACGGTTGGCACCATGAACCGATACACATGCTGCTTCGCCGATGGCCATCAGTCCGGGGACAACCGCATCGGGGTTGCCCTCTGTCAGGGTCACGACTTCGCCTTTGTAATTGGTAGGGATACCGCCCATATTGTAATGCACCGTCGGCAATACGGGGATAGGGGCGCGGGTAACATCGACACCGGCAAAAATCCGCGCCGTCTCGGCAATGCCGGGCAGACGCTCGTGAATCACATCCGGCCCCAGATGTTCCAAATGCAAGTGAATATGATCCTTGTTCGGCCCCACGCCCCGGCCTTCGTTGATTTCAACCGTCATTGATCGGCTGACTACATCCCGCGAGGCGAGGTCTTTGGCATTGGGTGCGTAGCGCTCCATAAAGCGCTCGCCCTCGGAGTTGGTTAAATAGCCGCCTTCACCGCGCACGCCTTCGGTGATCAAACAGCCCGCGCCATAGACTCCGGTGGGATGAAACTGAGTAAACTCCATGTCTTGCAGTGGCAAGCCGGCTCGCAGCACCATGCCATTACCATCGCCGGTACAGGTATGGGCGGAAGTCGCCGAGAAATAGGAACGGCCATAGCCGCCGGTGGCCAGTACCACCATATGCGCCCGAAACACATGCAGCGTTCCCTCGGCCAGATTCCACGCCAACACCCCTCGGCATACGCCTTCATCGTCCATGATTAAATCGGTGGCGAAATATTCGATGAAAAATTCTGCTTCGTATTTTAACGCTTGCTGGTACAAGGTGTGCAAAATAGCGTGACCCGTGCGGTCAGCCGCCGCACAGGTGCGCTGGGCAGTCCCCTTGCCGTATTCGGTGGTCATACCGCCGAAGGGGCGTTGATAAATTCGCCCATCATCGGTGCGTGAGAACGGTACCCCGTAATGCTCGAGCTCAATGGCCGCCGGAATGGCCTCACGGCACATGTACTCGATGGCGTCCTGATCACCCAGCCAGTCCGAGCCTTTGACCGTATCGTACATGTGCCAGCGCCAGTCGTCGGCCCCCATATTGCCGAGAGCGGCGGACATGCCGCCTTGGGCGGCGACTGTATGGCTGCGGGTAGGGAAGACCTTGGTGATGCAGGCGGTTTTGAGATTTTTTTCCGCCATGCCGAACGTCGCACGCAAGCCTGCGCCCCCGGCACCGACCACGACGACGTCGTAGCTGTGTTGAATCAAATCATAAGCAGCCATCGGTTAAACTCCAGCGGACAATACGGCAACGAAGGCAATGCGCAATACTGAGATCACGGCGACCACCCCCAACAGAATCAGGGCGAAATTCATACTCAGCAACAGGGCATGCTTGAGCCATTCACGGTGGATATAGTCTTCGATAACCACTTGTAAACCCAGTATGGCATGGTAGAACACGCTAACTAACAGAATTACTAATAAGGCCGTATTCAAGGGTGAACCGACCCAGGCAACAACTGTCGGGTAATCAGCCCCGGCGACAGCAATCAGTGATGCCACGAACCACAGGCTCAGGGGGACGAGTGCGACGGCGGTTACCCGCTGCATCCACCAGTGCTGTACCCCCTCCTTAGCCGACCCCAGGCCACGCGCCCGTGCTAATGGCGTACGTAAACTCATTTGCTTGCTCCTCATTCAGATGATTTGGCTATTGACTGAACGCCATGACCCAGGCCAGTACCGTCAGCACCAGCGAACTGGCCACTACCACATAGCCAGACTGATAAACGGTAGGCAGCTCGAAACCCTGACCGGCATCCCAGAACAGGTGCCGTATCCCGTTGCTAAGATGGTAAAACAGCGCCCAGCTCCATAAAAACAGCAGCAGCAGGCCAAACCAGGAGCCAAGAATGTTTTGGGCTGTTGCATAGCTTTGCGGACCGAGAGCTGCTGCGGCCAGCCAATAGACCAGCAACAGTGTACCAACAGACAGAGCCACGCCTGTGGCGCGATGTAAGATCGACAGTACCGAGGTCAACTGGGGTCGGTAAACCTGTAGATGGGGAGAAAGAGGACGGCGGTTCATAGCTATTAAGTCCACCTCAGTTATTATTTGCGGGGTGTGAAACTGTTTTTACCATGAGGGCTATTTTAACTATTGCGGCGCACAATGCCTACTATTAATTGTGGATAAATTCTAAAATCTAGCGACTGCTGTCTTTTACATGTTGAAAATAGGGCTGCCACAACTGCTCGGCCAGCGCCATAAACTGTGGACTCAGGGGTGAGGAATGGCCGCGAAACGCTAAGGCTAACCAAGGATCCTGTGACTCTCCGTCGCTGTGATAGTTGCCTTCCCACTGAGCACGAGCGGCTTTCAATGCCGCGTCCGATCCTTTGCCCCGATCCCGCGCATCGGCATAGGCCCAACTGCTGCGTTCGAATAATGGCAAAGGGTCTCTCAGACCGTGCTGATACCATTGCATCAGCCGGGTTATCCGGGCGCTGGCATCAGCAACGGGTTGCAGGTGCAGCTCGCCATCCAGACCCAGCCAGTGACTGGTGGTGGGTAGATCTTGCGGCGGTAAGGCATTGAACAGTAAATGTTGTAGCCACAGCCGCAACCGATCTTTCGGCTTAATTGTTGCCGGTCGGTAACCGATCAGACCCGTTGTCGTCAGCGCATCCACAGTCCCCCGCACGCGCACCCCGCCGAACTCGGCATCAACGGCCACCGGATCGCGCAGCCCCGCATGAAGTAGGCGCTGTACCCGGACGGTGAACGGGCGTAGTGCGTCCCATTCTTGCTGGAACCAATGAGCACCGACTTGCCCGTGCGGTAGCAGCCCCTGAGCGTGTGCGAGTCTGGCGGCCTGTTTGGGATCAAGCGATTCCAACTGCCACTCCAGCAGGTGTTGGCGCAAGGTGTAGCGTTGCCGACCGTCAAGCGTAAATGGCTCCTGGCCCTCCAGTACCTGCTCATCGAGCTGTAATTGCAGCCCCAGGCGCTGCCGCAGCAGGAATTTGACCGGGTGCTCAAAAAAAGCCACCAGTTGCTGGGGTGTCAGGCTTAGCCAGGACTCGTCGACCGGCGGCAGAGGCTCACTGAGAAATGCGCTGATCCCGCTGCGTTGCTCACTGGCGCGATGGCTGAGTTCGGCCAGTTCTCCCGAGTAGCTGAACAACGCCTGGTCATAGCCGTCAAAATACCGCCGACTAAACGCTTGCAAGGGGTGCTCAACACTGATTTGCTCCCGGACAGACTTATGGTCCGCTGCTGGAGTAAAACCGCGTTCAATCACATCCAGCAGTTCACTGACCAACACCGAGGGGGGAATTAGCGTATTATCCCGGATATCGCGTCCTATATGGCTGATATACAGACAACGTCGTGCGGACAACAGTGCTTCCAGGAACAGATAACGATCATCCTGACGCCGCGAGCGATCACCCTTGCGATAATGGGTGATCATTAAATCAAAATCCACCGGACGATGCGGTCGCGGATAACTGCCATGATTCATGCCGATCAGACAGACCACTTCGAAGGGAATGCTGCGCATCGGCACCATGGTGGCAAACGTCACCCCACCGGCAAAAAAACCTGCCGAACCGGTGTGTTGGCTCAGCGTTTGGTTTAAGGCTGAACGGACTACAGTGAGTGGCACCGGGGCACTAAACCCCGCCTGTGCCGCATGGGCGCTGATGCGCTCCAAAGCGCTGCGCACATCCTGCAGTTCCTCAGCCTGAGTTTCCACTGGCGCAAAAAACCGTTCCAGCCAGGCCTGAATGCACTGCGTCCATTCGGCCAGTGATCGTGCCTCAGCGACTTCTGTCCGCAGCGCAAATAACCCATCCGCAAAGCGTTGCAACCGCCCCAGCACCTGAGTGGCACCACCCTCGACGGGATCATAGGGCAAGATATCTGACCAAAAGTGGCGTCCACCACCCGGCAGGGCGTAGCCCAGCAACAGCCGTTCTAAACCCGCCCGCCAACTGTGTTCCGCAGTACCGGGCACATCAAAAGCTCTGCGATCCTCGGCATCCACGCCCCAGCGCACCCCCGTTTGCTGTAGCCAGTCGCGAATCAGACTCAGGTCAGCCGTGTCCAGGTCAAAACGTCGCCGCACCGCCTCCAGTTCCAGAAAACCCAGTACCTGATCCACAGGGTAGCGCCCGCGTCCCAGTTCCAGCAGTTGCTGCACCGCCTCCAACAACGGTCGCGCCGCTCCGGGCTCACGGTCGGCAATGCTGTAAGGAATATAGCGGGAACGCTCGACACTGCCAAATACCGCCTCAATCATCGGCGCATAGGCGTCAATGTCCGGGGTCATCACCACCACATCGGCAGGGCGTAGATCGGAGTGGCGTTCAAACAGGCTCAGCAGACGATCCTGTAGGACTTCCAGCTCACGAGTAGGGCTGTGGCAGATATGCCGTTGCAGCGATTGGTCGTCTGCCGCCACGGGGCGTTGCGGTTGACTACGCAGGCTATCGCTGACGCCACGTTCATGCAATTGTAAAATATCATTTTGCAGGTGTTCCAGCAGGCTGGCGCCTTGGGCTGGAGCAAAATAGTCGTGCCAATCCGCCGGTTCATCACTCAGCAGATCGAAGATATCGCGTCCCTGCTTACCCAGTGAAGCCAACAAAGGATTACCGACTTGTAAATACTCCTCGGCGGGATCGCGATCGGCATTGGCGCGGCGTGCCCTGTCACGTTCGGCCTGAATATCCCCCCAGTATTCCTGGCAAGGATTGAGCAGAAACAAATGCAATTCGCAATGCCGGGCTAACAAAGTGAATAGTTGCAGTTGTTGCGGAGCCAGGGTCGATAAGCCAAACACCGAGATGCGGGCAGGCAGGCCAGCGGGCGGAGTCTCGCCCTGCAATTGCTCGGCGAAACGCTGTAATAACCGGGCGCGATGATCGCTGACCCCTGTGCTCAGTCGTCGCCATAACTCAGGTTGCCAGTAGTGTTCCGGCGGCAGCCACGAAGCCTGCTCACCTTGCTCCCAGGCGGCAATCCAATCGGGACGATACACCAGATACTGGTCATACACATCGGCGATGCTGCGGGCCAAGTCATAAGCACGAAAGGGATCATCACCGGCCTGCAGATAGGCGTGCAGCGGCTCGAAAACCGGCTGGCGTTCAAGTTGAGGCAGTAAACCCAGAATACGCCAGGTCAGTACCGGTTTATCGAAACTTGCGGTTTCCGGCAACGACCCCAGCGTCTGTTCCAGGGTCTGGCGCAGGGTTTGCCACAGAAAACTCGACGGAAACGGAAACCGCACATTGCTGCACACCCCCAGCCGATCAGCCAGGTGCAACGACAACCAGCGGGCCATGCCGTTACTCTGCACAATCAGGGTCTCGGGCTGAAAAGGATCACCGACCGGCTCAGCCAGCACCATAGCCAGAGCCTCAGCCAGGATTTCTACACGATTGCTGTCATGGCGGATCAGCATAATGGTTTGCGTTTCAGTGGGCGGTTATCGCAGTGGTGATTATAGGGCATGTAGGATTCCCATAGGGCGACAATTTTTTGTACAAACATTCGGCTGTCAGGCCGGTTGGCTGCGTACTCAGGCTGCACACGGCACGGAAGTGGTCGAATGTAAACTCGGGCCCATGCCGGATCAGACTCCGATCCGAGCATGGAGCCCGAGAAACCGTATAAACGTTCACTCGAGAGCAGGTTTACATGGAACCATTCCGACCGGCTTAATCGGCCTTGCGCGCCCTGATAGTCCAGGAGCTGCACGGCATAACGATACTGCCGTCGTCCTGCTGATAGGGCACCAGCGCATCACGCAGAGCCTGCTCGATCTCGCCGCGCTTGCGTTCGGCCAGCTCGCCGGCTTCGCGAAACACCTCACCGGCCGGCCCAAGGGCGAGCTGGAAGCGCATCCCATCCTCCACCGAATCACCCACCGTCACCGGTCCGTCGATACGCTCGAAGCGGATGTCCTCGAAACCGGCGATCTCCAGTTGTTTAGTGACCGTCTCCGGATCGGCCATCGAGAACGGCCCCGGACCACAGCTACGGGCATTGTCGCCGGGAGGCGGCAGAAAATCCAGCACCACCTGTTTGGGCAGGGCGAAAAAGGGATTGTCCTTGATATCGCGCCAGACGATGAACATCAGTTCGCCGCCCGGCTTCAGTGCGGTGCGGATGTTGCGCATGGCAGCCACCGGATTCTGGAAGAACATCATCCCGAAACGTGAAAAGCACAGATCGAACTCCGGCTCGAAGGGATAGCGCTCGACATCGGCGGCCACAAACTCGATGTTGGTCAGACCGGCTGCGGCAGCATCGGCTCGCCCCTTATCCAGGAACCGGTCGACGCAATCCAGGCCAAGCACATAGCCGTCCGGCCCGGTCTTTTGCGCCAACTGCATGGCGGTGTCCCCCCAGCCGCAGCCGACATCAACGATGCGCGAGCCTGGTGCTACATTCAGATTGCCGAGCGGAATCTCGCTGTGGTAACTCAGCCCGTTCATGAGGATTTTGCGGAAACGCTCGAACTTGTCGGCCAGGGTGTCGTTCCAGAATTCGACGTATTCGCTGCGTTCCTCATGGACGCCGGGTTGTATAGCGGTTTGTGCCATTGTGATATCTCCTTCGGTTGTTGAGGGTATCCCCAGGACGCATGAGGTTAGGAAACGGTTCCCGGATTTTGCATTGGGAACCTTTGGCACGGCCGGAACGTCCTTGCGGCCAAATTCGAACCGATCACCAAGTGTAAAGGAGCGATGCCATGACACAGGAGAACGAAATCACCGTGTGCCGAGAAAAAATTCAAACCAACCAGCGCTGGCCGACAGCGAATTTATTCATTTCCGCAGCCTGGCAGCGAACCATGAAGTGCGTGCGCGCGCTGATGCTCGTGGCACTGCTGGTGTTGGCGGTACTGGTTGTCCACGGCAGCGCGCCGGACTGGCTGTTAGGCCGAGGCGCTGCCGATCCCGGTGCCCTGCTGGCCGCTTCGCTGCTTTATGCCCTGCTGCTCGCCATCCCGTTTATTCCTTCAGTGGAGATCGGGCTGTTGATCATGATGGTGTTCGGCAAGGCCGGTGCGATCAGCGCCTATCTGGCCACTGTGATCGGCCTCAATCTGGCCTATGCCATCGGCCGCGCCCTGAGTCACCGGATCGACGGCACGGCCGACCGTCCAGGTCACTCATGCCTGCCGGGTGGCATCGCGTCCCGGGTCAGGCAATTCATGGATCGCCTGCCGCAGGGCAGTCCGATCATCGCGCTGATGCTGCTGTTAAACCTGCCCGCCAACACATTGCTCGGCGGTGGTGGTGGCATCGCCCTGGTCTACGGTGCGACCCGCATGCTGCCCTGGCCGGTTTTCGCCGTCACCGTGTGCTGCGCGACTTCGGTCATTCCGATGTTGTTCCTGCTGGGGCTGGTGAGTGCGGAGAATATGCTGTAATGAAAAACGGCGGCCGTATCGCGACCGCCGCTCGGCGGGTCAGTGACCCGTCAGTTCAGAACTTCTTCCAGCATCGATTCGAAAGCCGGGGTGCCGATCTCGACCGCTTTTTCGAGGTTCGGATCGGGATTCAGTGCGGTCATGAATTCGAGGTTCAGCATTGATAGACGAGTTGTGCCGTCTTCCTCGTAGAGCGCGATGTGTCCGCATGGCATCATCGCGGCCACATGCATACCCGCAGCGAAGATGTGGCTGCCAAGCGGCAGATAGCAGATCTTCACCGCCGTAACTTCGCCGCCTTTCAGGCCGAAATCGGCCAGAAAAATCCAGTCCTCGTGCCAGAGCACATAGTCCTTGATCTTTTCGACCATGACCTCCGGCGGATCGGCCACGTCGTGAATGATAAACATTTCGTTCGGCTCGGCAGCCGATACCTGAGCACCGACAAGACCCGAAGCCAACGCGCCCGCTACTAGATTCATACAACGCTTTTTCATGTTGCAACCTCCTGATTTTTTTAAAGACTCCCGGCCACGAACAGCAACCGGGTATCGCGAGGACGCACGAGGCATCGGGATGGTTCCCGAGCAAACTTGTCGGCCATTGCCCCGGCACATGATAAAATTTCAAATTGAGATTCGACCTGAGGCAATGCTGATGGACGACCGATCAGACTCCGACGAACGCATATCTCGCTGCGGACGCCGACGATACTTTGAGCAGGAGGTTGAACGTCTGCTTGATCGATTGTACGGTACGGCGTTGCGCCTGACCCGCAATCCCGACGACGCGGAGGATATCGTCGCTGAAGCGGTCGGCAAGGCTTGGGCGAAGCTGGATGAATTGCAGGACATCCAGTGCCTGGAAGGGTGGTTGTTCCGGATTCTCCACAATACATTCGTCAGCGAATGGCGCCGCCGCCAGCACCGTCAGGACAAGGAAGTGGACATCGATGCGCACAAACTTGACGGATCGCAGGAGGCGTCCTTCTCGCTGTTCGATCGCCTGCATCAGCCGTTTCTGCTCTGGTGGGGTACGCCGGAGGAACAGGTGCTGAACGGCCTGCTGCGTGAGGATCTGCAGAAGGCCCTGGACGGTCTGCCCGACGCCTTCCGGATAGTGGTGATTCTGGTCGAAGTCGAAGGCTACCGCTATGAGGAAGTTGCCGAATTGCTCGGGATTCCGCTGGGTACCGTGCGCTCGCGGCTGAGTCGCGGTCGTTCCCTGCTGCAGAAGGCGCTCTGGTACCAAGCTGGGGAAGCCGGTCTGCTTCATGGTACAATAAGCAATAATCTGGTCGGCGGAACCCGATGATGACTCAACCACCCATCAGTTGCGAGGAAGTGATCGAACAACTGTTCGAGTACCTCGACAAGGAGCTGGACGATGACACAAATGCTGTCATCGACCGGCATTTGCGACATTGCCACGATTGTTTCAGCCGCGCCGAATTCGAGAAAAAACTGCGCGCCCGGATCGCCGAAGTCGGCCGTGCCAAGGCCTCTGATCGACTGCGGCAGCGTATCGAGGGCCTGATCGAACGATTCTGAACACCCGGAGGATCTGTATGGTTGCGATACTTGGTTATTCCAGGGAACAGATTTTCGAAGCGGTTAAGGGAATGTATACCGCAGTAGCGGATACTCCAAACGCCCATTTTCACTTTCCCGTCGGTGACTCGGCCTGTCGCCTGCTCGGTTATCCGCCACAACAGCTAAAACCACTCGAGGCGGCGCTGACAGAATCCTTCGCTGGCGTGGGTTATCCGTTCCACGCTGAGGTCATCGGCCATGGTGACACAGTGCTCGACATCGGAGCCGGAGCTGGCGTCGACTCGCTGATTGCCGGCCGCCTGGTCGGTGCCGAAGGCCGGGTTATTGCCCTGGATCTGACCCCGGCCATGACCCGCAAGCTGCACGGCACCGTGCAGAAAGCCGGCATCGACAACGTTGCAGTGGTGCAGGGTTCGGCCGAGGCGCTGCCGCTGGTGGACGCCAGCGTCGATGTCATTACCAGCAACGGCGCACTCAATCTGGTGCCGGACAAGCGCAGGGCGGTGGCCGAGATGTTCCGGGTGCTGCGGCCCGGCGGTAAGCTGCAGATTGCCGATGTGGTGATCAACCGCCCGGTGACCGTAGACTGTGACGATGACCCACGACTCTGGGTCGAATGTGTGGTTGGGGCGACCGTCGAGGAAGAGTTGCTGGCCATGTTCCGCGATGCCGGTTTCGAGGACATCCGCATCGTGCGCCGCTGCGATTACTTCGCCCACAGTCCCAGTCGCCAGACCCGGGAGGTGGCGGCCAGTTTCGGTGCCCGCTCCATCGAAGTGGCAATGCGTCGCGGTCCGCAGGCACCGAGTCGGCTGTGGCAGGTGGTGAGACGGCTCGATCCGCGCCGCTGGGTGGCCGCCTTGTGGCGGCGCGGCTTCATGGGGCTGGCTGGTCTGGGTCTGGCCCTGCTGGCCTGTTACGGTACTCTGGCAGCGGTGGGTTTGCTGGCGGTGCTCGGTTTTGGACTGGCACTCGACGAAACGCTCTGGGCCGGGGTGATTGTGGCGTTCACCCTGATCACAGTGGCCTTAATCGTGCCGGGCGTGCGCCGTCATCGCGCCTACACGCCCACCCTGCTGGCTATTGCCGGGGGCGGGGCTGTCGTCTACACCATGCTGATCGATTACCGGTTTGCGGTTGAATTGACGGGCTTCATGATTTTAGCCGGCGCGGTCGGCTGGGATCTGTATCTGCACCGCCGCAAACAGAAGCGGGTGCTCGGACTGGTTTAAAAACAGATCACAAACGCAAATCAACTTCGCTCGGCATGAATACACTTTTCAAATCATAAATTAAACAACCTGGCTGGCCCAGCGCCCGCACCCCGGCGGCTCCCAGGGTTTGAAATTCCCGATGGGCGACGGCCAGCACGATGGCATCGTAAGCGCCTGATTCGGGCTGAGGCAGCAGTTTTATACCGTATTCTTGTTCGGCTTCGGCGCTATCCGCCCACGGGTCATAGACCTCGACATTCAGGGTAAACGCTTGCAATTCTTCGATGACATCAATCACGCGGGTATTGCGTAAGTCCGGACAGTTTTCTTTGAAAGTCAAGCCAAGGATCAAAATGCGGGCATTTTCAACCGAGCGCTGCTGGCGGATCATGGCCTTGACCAACTGGCTGGCCACATAGCGCCCCATGCCGTC
>SKOM01000148.1 GCA_007120095.1 Candidatus Competibacteraceae bacterium
GCCATCCACGGTCGCAGCTTTCCCAATCGCGCCGTCAATGAGGATCTCGTCCCCGGCTACCCCGATCCCCTGCCCGGTTATTTTAATATCGGTTTACTCCACACCAGTCTGACCGGCCATCAAGGTCATGACACTTATGCCCCTACCGACCTGGCGACCCTGAGCGCCAAAGGCTATGACTACTGGGCGCTGGGCCATGTCCATACCCGCCAACACGTCAGCACTCAACCCCATGTGGTCTTTCCCGGCACTATCCAAGGCCGTCATGCCAATGAAACCGGTGCCAAGGGCTGCGAACTGATCACGGTCACCGCGGGCCGCATCGACAGCGAGTTTGTGCCGCTGGATGTCGTCCGCTGGCAGCATCTGGTTCTACCGGTAGACGACATTGAACGCCTCGACGCTTTGCCCCGCGTTTTTCAGGATGGATTAACTCCTTATGCTCAAGCGGCCCCGGATCGCTTGCATGCTGTACGGGTGACGCTTACCGGTCGCAGCCCACTGTACGCCCTCGAAGCCCGCCAACCGGGTACCCTGGCGGCTGCCCTTCAAGCGGCTGCCCAGGATATCAATGCCTTTGAAATCTGGATCGAACAGGTGCGCCTGGAACTCAGTACCCCGTTAGACCGGCAGCAAGCTGCCCAACGTGATGATGCGATAGGTGAGTTGCTGCGCCTGGTGGATGCTCTAGCGGCTGAACCTCACACGTTGCAGCGCTGGGCTGATGAAGAACTCGGCAAGCTGCTGGACAAGGTACCGCCTGAAGTCAGTGGTGATGAGATCCCACGGATTGATGTGATTGACGATATGCGGGCGCTGCTGCGTGATGCCGAAGCGACCGTGCTGGCGCGTTTGGCGGCGGATGGAGACTCGTCGTCATGAGACTGAGCCGGTTATCCTTACAGGCTTTTGGCCCGTTTACCAACGTTGATCTGGATTTCAGCCACCCAGCACGGTTACATCTGGTCTACGGGCGTAATGAGGCCGGCAAATCCTCAGCCCTGCGGGCGATCAGCGATTTACGCTTTGGTATACCTGAGCGCAGCCCGGATAATTTCATTCATGCTTACGGTGAGCTGCGGATTGCCGGGGTGTTTTGCGATCCGACCGGTCAGACCATCGGCTTACTGCGCCGCAAAGGCCGGGGCCAAACCCTGAGTGCCTTTGACCCCGGCGATGGCGATGAGGTCGAGCTATTGGCCACCCATGAATACGCCCTGACCGGCGGCCTACAGCGGGAAGACTTCGAGGCCATGTTTGGGCTTAATCATGCCCGGCTGCGCGCCGGTGGTCAGCGCTTAGTGCAAGGTGAAGGTGAACTGGGCTCGGCGCTGTTCGAGGCCAGCGCAGGAACCCGTGGTATTAATGAAATACTGGCCGGACTGGAGCGCGATGCCAAGGTGCTGTTTAGCCCGCGCAGCAGCAACGCCACGATTAACCGCGCCCAGCACACCCTGGATGAACAGCGCCGTATCTGGCGTGAGGCCCAAATCCGCCCCGCCGAGTGGCAGACACTACAACGCCAGCACGACAGCGCTCAAGCGCAGTTGCATGAGATCACTCAGGCCCTGGAAACCCTGCGCCGTCAGGATCAAGAACTGACTGAACTGCGGACGGTGGAGCCGCTGCTCAGGGAATATGACCGCTGGACGGCGGAACTCGCCAGTTTGGCGGATACCCCCGATTTACCCGCCGATGCCCAGAAACAGCGCGAGGCGGCGGAACAGGCGCTCAGCAACGCGGCTCAGCAGTGGCGAGAACTGGACAGCGAACTCCAGGACTATGCCGCCACACTGGCCGGATTGCACAGCGAGCCGCAGATTCTGGAGTACGCTGCCGCCATTGAGCGGCTGGTGGCCGGTGTGGAGCCTGCGGCTCAGGCCCACATCGAAGTGCGCCGTCTCGCCACTCGGGTGAACACCTTAGCCCAGAGCCTTCAGGAACTCGCGACCCGCATTGCCCCTGAGCGCAGCCCGGATGAATTGCAGGCCGCATTGCCGTCTGCGGCGGAACGCGCCGGTTTAGATGAGCATCTGGAACAGGTGTGGCGACTCGATGAGCGCTTAGCCCATGATCAGTACCAATTAAGCGAGCTGGAGCACACACTGGCCGAGACGGCGGGTGACCCTGGTACAGCACCGGATGCCACCGCACTGCACACCGTGCTGAACGCGCTCCAGCAAGCGCTGGGTCTCGGTGATGTGCGCCGCCAGCAGCGCGAGTGGCAGCAGCAGATCAGGCAGTGGCAGACTCGGCTGGATCAAGCCTTGGTCGAGTTCAAGCCGCTGTCATTGGATCAAGTGCGATCCGCCCGCCCCCTGTTGACGGCGGACATCGACCAGGCCCGTCAAACGCTGAACACGCTGGAGGCTGAACAGCGCAGCAACCGCGAGGAAGATGCCCGGCTGATCCAGCATTTGGCCACCCAGGAATTATCCCGTGAACGCTTAATGGTCACGGGGGAAGTGATTACGGCCGCCACCCTGGACGAGGCTCGCCAACATCGTGATCGGATTTGGGAGACCATTCGCCAGGACCCTGGTAACGTCAGCAATGAGGTTCTCGATCACTTCGGGCATAGCCTGGGTGAAACCGATAGACAGGCGGATATGCTGCGGGCTGATGCCGAGCGCATCGCCAAGCTGGCCGAATGCGAGCTGCGTATCCGCCAAATGCACAGTCGCCGCCAAGAACTCGCGGCGGAACACAGCGGGTTAATGGCACGGCGTCAAGCGTTTAACGATGACTGGCACACCCGTTTGACCGAGGCCGGGCTGCCGGTGTTATCCCCCGAAGCGCTGAGCGAATGGCAGGGACAACGGGCGCGGATTTTAGAACTGGCCGCCAGCGGCGCGGCGCTGCCCGAGCAACTGACCCAATTACAGGCCGACAGTGCAGCGGCGGCTACGGCCTTACGTCAGGCGCTACAGGCTATGGGCTGTCATGAGACCGCCATAGACGATCCCATCGCTGGCCTGGCGTCGTTAATCCGCCATGCGGAACACTGTGCCGACCACGCCCGCGAGGCCGAAGCTGAAGCCAAAGCGAACCGCCAGTTGGCGCAACGTCAGCGCAGTCAATACACTCGGCTACAGAAAAAAATCGCTGAGGCCACGACTGAGCAGGCGACGCATCGTGCGGCTCTTAGCGATTGGTCTACGCGGCTGTTTCTGCCCGCTGACAGCCTGCCCAGTGCACTAAAGGCCCGATTAGCCGAACTCGATCAGTGGCAACGGCTGGTGCAAGAGCACAGGGACACCCAACAGCAGCAGGCTCAGCAGCAAGCGCTGTGCGCTGATGTGCAGCAGCGAGCGACCCAACTGGCGGACTGGCTCGCCTTACCCGCTCCGGATCCCGAGCAAGCGGGCGCTATTGAGGCGTTTGCCCAAGGGCTGTATCAGCGGCTGCTGGATTCCCGCGAGCAGCAGCAGCAACGCCAGCATTTACTGGACAATCAACAGCGCGCCCAGGCCCGCCAGCAACAGGTACAGCAGATGCAGAGTGAGTACACCCAAGTGTTGACCGCGCTCTGCCAGGCGGCGGGTGTTGAGCAGCCTGCCGACTTGCCTACCGTGGA
>SKOM01000145.1 GCA_007120095.1 Candidatus Competibacteraceae bacterium
GCCCGTTTCAGTCGCAGATCATCGCGCCGCACCAATAAGTCATAAGCCTGCTCATGACGTTCCAGCAAGACTAATAACGCTGTGGTGTCCGCGCTGGGATTGATGAGCAGATTGCGATAAATGGGACTGGTCAGGAATTCTTGCCGTGCCATATCGCGATCCACATCGTCATCGAGCAGGGTACGAATCCCCTCTTCCAAGTCGCTCAGGGTCTGACGCGGGCTGTCCAACAGCGGCACATCCAGCATACTGACCACTTCGCGTACCCCGTCCTGGGCTGCTAACTCATCGCGCAGGGCTTTTAGGGTGTGTAAACTCTCATCCGAGAATAAATCGGCATGGGGGGTATAGGTGACGATCAGAAATTCATCGGAGCCGTACTGGGCACGGACTTCGCGGTAGTACAGCAGGTCAGCATCGTTTTCCAGCACCAGCGAATCCGACGACGCATCCAGCCGAAAATACTGAGCGTGATATAAGGCAGCCGCCAGCAACGCCAGCACGACCATGAGGGTAATCAGGGGGTGGCCGAGGGTGACGCGGTAATAGTAACTCATAATTTTAAACATGCGGCATTCTAACCCAGTCAAGTGCGGCTACAGTAGACTATGAGATGATACCGAATGTTCACACTGTATACTTGAGGTCTGTTATGCCCACCGATACTCAACCCGCATGGGTTATTCCTCCTCCACCGAGTGTCACCGTGCCGATCAAGGCCAGCCCACAGCGGTTTCCGATACATCGGGTGTACTGTGTGGGGCGCAACTATGCGGCTCATGCCGTGGAAATGGGGCATGATCCTGATCGCGAACCGCCATTTTTTTTCCAGAAAAATCCCGATAATGTGCTGGCAGGCTCAGACCTTGTATTCCCCTACCCTGGTGCCAGCACCGATGTCCACCATGAAATTGAACTGGTGGTGGCCTTGGCCCGCGGTGGGATGGATATCCCGGTGGCACAGGCATTGGATTGTGTCTGGGGCTATGCGGTGGGCCTGGACATGACCCGCCGGGATTTGCAGGGTGAGGCCAAGCGACAGGGGCGACCCTGGGAGGTGGGCAAAGCCTTTGAGTATTCCGCGCCCTGCTCGCCGTTAGCGGCTGCCGCCGAGATCGGTCATCCGACCCAGGGCCGGGTGTGGTTAACGGTGAATGGCCAACCTCGCCAAGCAGGCGATTTAGCCCAAATGATCTGGAAAGTCCCCGAGATTATCGCTTATCTATCGCGTTTATTTACGCTGCGCCCGGGTGATCTCATCATGACCGGGACGCCGGCCGGGGTCGGCCCGGTGCAACGGGGTGATGTGCTGCTCGGCGGCATCGACGGCGTCGGCCAGGTGCGGGTTACTGTGAGTTAAATGCAAGCGCAAAGACTTAAAGTGCCCGGCTAAGATTCGGGTTACCCACCACACCAAACCGCAGCGGTTTTTGCGCCCATTCACCCGCATAATCAACGCCGATCCGTGGTCCGGCTGCAATGCGGTCGGCAGGCAGCGGTTGGCCGTGCTCGATGAACAGCATCTGCCCAGTGATCAGATCAGCACCATCCAGCGCCCGATCAATCGCCAGCGCCTGGGCGAGCTTGGCCGGGCCGGAACAGAGATCGATTTGTCGCAAGCGTGATGCGGCTATTTTAACCGAGCGATGCGCTCGCATACGCTCGATGCCTTCCACCGGTTCGAGCGCACGCAGCAGCACAGCGCTGGGTTGCCCCGGTGCCTCGGCGACCACGTTCATACAGTGGTGCATACCGTAAGTAAAGTAAACGTAGGCATGACCGGCGGGACCCCACATTGAAGCGTTGCGTGCTGTCCTCCGTCCGCCACAGGTATGAGCCGCACGATCTTCAACGCCGAGGTAGGCTTCGGTTTCAACGATGACACCGGAGAGGCGCACGCCGTCTGCAAGCACACGCACCAGAACCTGACCCAGCAGCGCTCGGGCGAGTACCGCTGGGTCACGAGCATAGAAGCGGCGATTCAGTCGCGCCACATTCCTGCCTGTCAGCTAAAACACTATGTTCGAACCGGGTTTGATCACACCCAGGATATTCATCGATTGTGAAGAGGCATTCCATATTAACGGTTTGACCACTTCCTCACTTAAACCGAGGACTTGCCAAGCCTCCAGGTGGTAAGCTGGATTGAAATCTCGGAAATCATAAGCCGTTGTGACCACACAAGGTTTAATACTATCAGTAATCTTGGCGGCCACATGCATGATGCAAGCCTCTTCAGCACGCTGTGCGGCGCTGAAGGGATCGAGTTGATGGGCCACCAGCTCACACATACCCTCTGGTATCCGCCATTCTTTGAGTAGAGCTGTTCCCAGCTCGGTATAGTCGAATCCAAAAATTCGCCTCTCGGCGGCCACCATAGCCTCAACCCCTTGATCTTTACCCCGCAGAATTTGAGCAGATTGCTCGGGAAACTTGCTGAAAAAAACCAATTTACCAACACTGTGCAAAATACCGGCAATGAAAAAACGTTCCTGATCTTTGCACCGATATTCTGCGGCTAATAACCGCGCCAAGGAGCCACAGGTAATACTATGGAACCAAAACGTGTCCATATCCACCAGATCGCGGGGGATATCTTTAAACGTTTCAGTTACCGAAGCGGCCATTACTAAATTACGCAACTCTTGGTGACCCACCACCAAAATGGCTCGGGACACGGTTTCGATCGAACGGTTGAACCCGTAATAAGCACTGTTAACTAACCGTAGCAACTGAGCGGTGAGTGCAGGATCATAAATAATGATTTGTTCCAGTTGCTCATTAGTTGCCTGATCGGAATCCAGCAACTCGTTAACCCGCAATGCCACTTCCGGCAGGGAGTATAAAGCACCTATCTCCTGAACCAACGACCGCGGAACCATGATAGCGTCTCAATATGCAATGTTTGCAAAGAACAAAATCTTAGACTTTTGAAACGATTTTATCAATCGACGCCATCGCCAGTCAGACGATTCTTCCGCACAATCATATTACGGATAAAACCCATTAAACCCAGCGATACAAACATCACCAATGCCCAGTCAGCAATACTCAGATCAAGAAAAGTCCACGCCACATCAGCACATTCACCACTGGCGGCAAAGATAGCACGGACGGTTTCACCCAGCGTGAAGGTATCTAACATATAGTTCAGCCCAGGACCGCATTCAGGTACCTGATCGGGCGGCAGGCGTTGCATCCAGGCTTGATAACCGGCTACACCTGCGCCGCCACCAGCCACCAGCAGGATCAATAAGGCATAAATACGTGACCCCTTACCCATTGGATTGTGCAGCGCGGCGATCAAGAACATGAGAGCCAGTGTGAAGAAAATCGCCCGTTGAATCACACACAGCGGGCAGGGATAAAGCCCGATCCCATACTCCAAATAATAGCCGTAGCCCAACAGACCTAAAGCGGTGACGCAGCCGAGGACGTTGACAAACTGACGCGAGGGAAACGGCTCAATGGCATGAGTTGGCATAACAGCGACCTCTATAAGTTACGTAAATAAGCAGA
>SKOM01000216.1 GCA_007120095.1 Candidatus Competibacteraceae bacterium
TATAGCCATACAAACTGATCGCTGGATAAAAGCGGTAAGTTGGGCATAAGCGCAGCTTTGCCCGGCCGCGTACCCACTGTAGATGCTGTTCACGGTTTCAATATGAGTCTGGTTATCAGGGCGGTTTTTGGGGGGCTGAGATTCAGGCGACCGAAGTGGCCGGTTCTGTTGTGACATAGCGATTAATGGTATTGGTATAGAGATCAACCTGTGGAAAACACAGATCATAGTCACCCCAGATCAACTCACCATAGGCAATGTGAAAATCAGCAAATCGGTTCCGATCCAAGTAAGCACGGATCGCGGGGTGTTGGGCCCGTATCAGAAAAGGGTAGAAGTCGATAGTCTGCTGTGAGCCATCATCAAAGCTTAGGCGCAGCTTGTACTCACCAGCACTTACCGCACTGATGATATTAACGGTTTCGGGAATCACTTGACGATCAGACCAAAGTATTCGTAGAGCTTGGGCATTCGTGGCTCTGGGTTATATAGCCTTGTTAACGCATCACCCCGCAAACGCATCTAGGCTATGATGCTAAGGGTAGCGTGGTTCTGGGGCAGTGGTGTCGTTCATAAGGCTATGATAGCGTGTTTTGGGAGTATGGTGCGGGTCATCGGCGATGGCTTGGCACCCCTAACGTGTGGCAGAAAAATAATTCCACCCTGACCTCTTTAATTCTGCAGTGGGTTTCTAAGTAATGCGCAAATGACTACTGCTCGGACTGACCTGAACACTGTCGCACGGTGGCGTGCCTTGGCTGCGCTTATCGCCACGATTTCGGTGGTCGGTCTGTCGCTGGGTTTAACCCTGCCACTAATCAGTCTTGTACTGCAAAGCCAAGGTTATAGCAGTGCGCTGATTGGTTTGGCCGCCGCGATGCCGGCTTTGGGGATTTTGCTTGGCTCGCCGCTGACTCCGTGGCTGGTGCGCCACGGCGGTGCGCGCCAGGTCATGATCGGGGGGTTGCTGATCAATATCGCCACGATTTTACCGATGGCCTGGGTGGAATCGTTTCCCCTGTGGTTGCTGCTGCGTTTCCTCATGGGTGCGGCAGATGCGCTGTTGTTTACCGTCTGTGAAACCTGGGTTAATCAACTGGCCGAAGAACACAGTCGCGGGCGTTTAGTCGCGGTGTATGTCACGCTGCTGTCGATCTGTTTCGCCAGTGGTCCTTTGCTGATCGGTTTGACGGGGAGTGAAGGGTCACTACCGTTTCTGGTCGCCTGTGGGATTATGGTCCTGGCCTTGCCGCCGATGCTGCTGGTGGGACGCGGAAGCCTGCTGCAAGGCGGCAGCCGACCATCCGGGTTTAGCGTACTGGGTTTTTGTCGCTTAGTGCCGGGACTGGCTTTTGGGGTATTGGTGTTTGCGGCGATTGACAGTTCAGCGTTAGCGCTGTTGCCGCTGTTAGGTCTGCATATTGGCTATTCTGAAGCACCTGCTGCCGCGATGATTACCGTCATGATAGCGGGTAATATTCTGTTCCAATTCCCATTAGGCTGGTTGGCGGATCGGATGGATCGGCAGCGGTTGTTGGCGTACTGTGGTCTGGGGGTAATAGCAAGCGCGTTGGGGGTGATGATGCTGTCTGGCACTGTGCTGTTATGGCCGCTGCTGGTTATGTTAGGTACGACCGCCGGTGGTCTGTACACTTTATCCATGGTGCGAGTCGGCCAGCGTTTTCGTGGGGCTGAGCTGGTCACGGCTAATGCCGCATTCGGCGTGTTGTGGGGTATAGGGACTTTGCTTGGCCCGGCGGTGGCGGGAGTGCTGATGTATTGGTTAATGCCGGGGGGTTTAGCCTTGACGTGGGCCTTGCTCGGTGGGTTGTTATTGCTGTTGCTGTGGATCGAATTCCACCGTGCGGGGTGAGCATTCACAGGCCTAATCATCCACAGGCGGAGGCTATGCGGTATGAGTTATGAGCTATACCGTATTTAATTGCCGGGTTAATATTCCAGCGCTCAAATAATCAGAATGGTTAATAATCATGGGTTCGCAACAGGCGAGGCTAGCATCGCGGACGGGTATAATGTTGCTGTTGGCGCTGAGCGTACCGCTGGCGCTGGGTTGGTTCGCATTAAACTACAGCTACGCACAACGCCTGCCGGAAACCCAGCTTGCCATAACCACCATGCAGGTGGTGTTCAGCGATCAACCCGATCCCTATTCAGTCCCTCTAGGCGTGCCAGTGACTCTGCCCCATGATTGGTCGCGGCAGACTCCAGTAACGGACATAGCCTGGTACAGCGTGGTGCTGGATTTAGATGTGCCCCCTAATCGTTTATGGGGTATTTATTTACCGGCGGTGAATATGAATGCAGCGGTTTACCTCAATGGCGAACTGCTGGGCGAGGGCGGGGCATTCTCTGCACCTGCACCAAGAATGTGGCATCGCCCGCTGTATTTTTCGATACCTAACGGCATCTTGCACTCAGGCGACAACCTGCTGCAAGTGCGTCTGCAAACGGATCCAGCCGTGCGTGGCTGGCTGGGACCACTGCATCTGGGGCCGGCCAGCGATCTGCGTCCTGTGTTCGAACAGGATTATTTCCTACGCAACACCCTGGTCAAACTGATCACCAGCAGTTTACTGTTGACTGGGTTTGCCATAGGGCAACTATGGTTACAGCGTTCTCAAGATTCGGTATACGGCTGGTATGCCTTGACCTGTTTATGCTGGGCGGTGCATTCCAGTAACTTGATTGTGGAAAATATTCCCTGCGCTACCCGATATTGGGACGCCATGATCTATATGGCGTTAGGCTGGTTTGCGATTTTTTTGATTGTATTTATCCACCGTTACCTGAATTTACGCCGCGCTAGAGTAGAGCGGGGGCTGTTTATTTTTGGAATCAGTGGTTCTATCGGTTTGCTCATCGTCCCAGAACCGCTGTTTTACCCGTTTGCGGTGTTGATTTGGGACGCCAGCTTATTGACCGTGGGTCTTTATCCTTCCATGCTGATGATCTGGGCGTTTTGGCATCGCCGCCGGTGGATGGATCTGCTATTGATGATCAGCGGCTTAATCATCATGGCGCTGGCCTTGCGTGATTGGCTGGCCATGTCAGGCATGGTCGGCCAGCGGGGTGAGGGGGTGTTTCTGCAGTACGCCGCTCCTGTACCGCTGTTTTGCTTTGGCTGGCTACTGATGACCGATTTAGTCACCGCTCGTCGTGAAGTAGAACAGTTGAATCGCTTTTTAGAACAACGCATTGCGGACAAAACCCGCGAGCTGGAAGCCAATTATCAGCGGTTACGCACGCTGGAACGGGATCGTCTGCTGGCCGAAGAACGCCAGCGCATTATGCGCGATATGCATGACGGTGTGGGTGGCCATCTGGTGGCGACCTTGGCCTTGGCGGAAAGCGGTACCGCCCGTCAGGCCGATATTGTCCGCGCCTTACATGATGGCCTGGATGATTTGCGCTTAATGATCGACTCGCTGGATCCGGTGGACGACGATCTGGGTTTGTTGCTGGGCATGTATCGGGATCGATTAGACCGGAA
>SKOM01000019.1 GCA_007120095.1 Candidatus Competibacteraceae bacterium
ATCTGGCGCAGAATCCAGCCCTGACGGAACCGTACCTGCTCCGATGGCCTATCGATCCGATAGTATACCGGAGCAGGCAAGACGGCTGCTAACAGGGCAGCTTCGTTTGCCGTAAGTTCTCGTGCAGGCTTGTGGAAATAATGCTGGCTGGCAGCCTCCACACCGAATTGATGCCGACTGAATTGAGCAATATTGAGATAAACTTCGAGAATACGCTGTTTCGGCCAAGTCGCTTCAATCAACAGCGTGAACCATGCCTCCAACAGTTTACGTGGCACGCTCCGCCCTGGCCATAAATAAAGATTTTTCGCGACTTGCTGACTGATAGTACTGGCACCGCGCAACGGCCTGCCGACACGGTAGTCAGCTAAGGCTTGACGGATTTCACGGAGATCAAAACCCTTGTGGGTCGGAAAACGCTGATCCTCACCGGCCACCACCGCCAAGGCCATCAGCGGAGCGATGTCTTCATAGTGAACCCACTGATAGTCTGGCACAGCGGATTCACTCACCCAATATTGCAGCATAAAACTGCTGGTCGGTGGAGGCACCCAGCGCCAGGGCAGCACTAACAACAGCGACAGCAGGACTCCGGCCAGAACCAATCCGCCTAGCCAGCGCAGCACCCAGCAGGTGGTGCGTCTCACAACACGATGCGGCATCAGATCAGTGCTAATCAGTTAACTGAACAATAGATTATTGTAGCGTATCGTCTTGATCCGTCTTAGTCGGTGACTTGCGTTGTTTGTCTCGGCGTAAGAAATACAGTTCTAAAGCCGCCCAACCCAGCAGAAGCACAGCAATAACCAATAATTTCAGAGCCATAAAGGTTCCCATGGTCATAGCAGGTCACCTGTTTATTTAGCTAGCAACGCTGCGAGACATACGGCGCTGTGGGGAAGATTGAAAATCCACGAGTTGTTGCTGACGCCGTTCCAGTCGCTCGAATAAATCAATCACTCCGACCAGGCGTTCTTCGATACGCCCTAACGGTCCAATCGACGGTAAGAACTCCGGTGCGGGGGTATTGATCACCGCTTGAACCAGAAAATCAGTCTCAGCCAGCGGCGGATCGGCAACTGGTCTTAGTGGCACGGGGGTAGCGGACAGCGCTCGCGATAGCATCACCGCTTTACGGTACATGGGCACGACGGCGCGGCGTGATACCGAGTTCAAGCCTTGACGCTCCAACTCGCGACCAATTTCGGCATAGAGGTATCGGGCGGCAAACATTCCCGGACGACACTGCAAAGGCAAACCGGCAATCCCGGTCGCCGCCCGCCGATAGAGGTCATCGGCTGCTGACAGCAAGCGCTGAATCACCGCACCGAGCGCCGGACTGAACACCGGCTGTGCCAGCCAGGCATCCGGATCAATTCCCGCCTCCCATAACCAGTCGGTGGGCAAGTACAAGCGCCCTGCACGGGCGTCTTCACCCACATCACGGGCGATATTGGTCAGTTGCATGGCCACACCCAGATCACAGGCTCGGGCTAATAACTCCGGACTACGCACCCGCATTAGAACCGCCATCATCGCTCCTACTGAACCAGCAACTCGCGCCGAATAGGCGTATAGCCCTGAGAGATCCTGATAGCGTCGTCCGTTAGCGTCCCATTCAAAGCCTTCCAACAAAGCATCCGGCAGAGCACGCGGCACGGCGTGACGTTTGACGACGGCGGCAAAGGCACGATCTGCCGGAACAGGCAGCGGTTGTCCGCTATACGCTCGATCCAGGCGATCACGCAGTTGTTCCAGTGCGGTATGGCTATCACCGGCCAGATCGACGGCATCATCGGACAAGCGGCAAAACGCATATAATGCCGAGGCTGGTTCGCCGATACAGCGGGGCAATAAGAAAGAAGCGGCAAAAAACGACCGCGAGCCGCCGCGTAAGGATTCATGGCAAGCGGCAAGATCCGCCCGCGCATGGGTCATGGTTTCAACTAAGGGCATGGACATCAGGCACCACCGAGTCAAGAATCCGAGCTGAGGACAGCACACCGGGTAAGCCGGCACCGGGATGAGTCCCGGCACCCACGATATACAGACGATTAATATCTTCGCTGCGATTATGGGGACGGAACCAGGCACTCTGGGTGAGAATCGGTTCCAGCCCAAACGCCGCACCCTTCACAGAGAGCAGGCGCTGGTGAAAATCATCCGGCGTGGTCAGCCGGGACGTCACAATTTGATTGTTGAGATCCGGCAATAGCGTATCGCTGAGATGTTGTGCAATGCGTTGCCGGTACAACTCAGCCTGCGTGCTCCAGTCAATGCCGCTGTCAAGATGGGGCACCGGGGATAACACATAAAACGTATCACAACCTGGCGGTGCCAAGGAGGGATCGGTCGCAGTAGGCCGATGTAAATATAAGCTAAAGTCCTCGGCCAACACCTTGCGGGTGAAAATATCCGTGATCAGTTCACGGTAGCGCGGTCCGAGCATAATCGTGTGATGGAATACATCGGGGTATTGACGGCGGGTACCGAAATACCAGACAAATAAACTCATGGAATAACGGGCTTTGTTCAGGCGTTTGTCCGTCCAGCGTCGCCGGACGCTTGCAGGAACAAGGTGGCGATACGTCCAGGCTGAATCGGCATTGGATACGACGACATCGGCGGCAATAGTCTCGCCGTTGACCAATTCGACGCCGGTGGCTGTCTGCCCATCGACGGTAATCATTTTGACTTCGCTATGATAGCGAATGTGATTGCCTTGGCCCTCAATCAGACCGACCATGCCTTTGACTAATTGCCCGGTACCACCCATGGCAAAATGCACGCCCCAGCGCTGTTCCAGAAAAGAAATCAGGCAATACACTGAGGTAGTCGTAAAGGGATTGCCACCGACCAGTAGCGGGTGAAAACTTAAGACCATCCGCAAGCGTTCGTCTTTGACATATTTGGCCACCATACCGTAAACGCTGCGAAAGCTTTGCAAACGCAGCAAATCGGGTGCCACTTTCAGCATGTTGGTAAACGAACTAAAACACACATCGCCGAGCTGCTCAAAACCGATGCGGTAGGTCTCTTCGCTGAGCTGCATAAAGCGCTCATAGCCTTCGAGATCATCAGGGGCTAAACGGGCAATCTCTGCGCGCATGGCCTCGTGATCACCGCTGTAATCGAAGTGCTCGCCATCGTTAAAGCGAATTCGATAAAACGGCTCCATAGCCCGCAGTTCGATGTCATCCGCTAACTGACGACCGCATAACTGCCAGAGTTCTTCCAATAAGAATGGAGCGGTGATAATCGTCGGGCCGGCATCAAAAATAAAACCGTCTTGATGATGGACGTAGGCCCGACCACCGGGGGCATCCAATTGTTCTAATACGGTCACCCGATAGCCGCGAGCGCCTAAGCGTATGGCGGCTGCCAGGCCGCCAAAACCGCTGCCGATGACTACGGCGTGAGGTTTCGATTCGATCGAGGTATTTAATACGGAAGAGGGAAGTGCCGCTGTCAACTTATTATGACCCTGTAAGTGTCAACATTTGATGACATCTTAACAGGATCATGCTGCAACGACCAGTGTTTAACTCATCTTTAACAGCATTTGAACACGATATCCGCTACAGTGCCCGGCTGTTCTTCATGGGCAAGATGCCCCACACCACGCAATAGCACTAACCGAGCGCTGGGTAGTAAGGCGCGAATCCGCAACGCCTCATCCGGTGATAAAGTGCGATCGTTGCGCGCTACAACCAGCGTTACGGGTACCGATAAATGCGGTAGATCGCGTTGCAAAGGCCGTAAATCCCAGTTGGCCATCATCCTTAAAGCCCCAGCGACATGCGTAGGATTACCGACCAGACGGGCATACAGCGTTTGACCCTGCTCATCGAGATTGGAGCCCGTGCTGTCGATCAGACGCCGCAACGCCATCTTATCACCGGCTCGCCAGGCAAACAACCAGGGTACCAAGGGATTGAGTACCAGCAAACGCGCCACAGGCAAAAAAACCTGCCCTGGCAGGCCACGCAGCGGCAATAAGGCACCGTTCAGACTGACCAGGCATCGCGGCTTCAGCAGCCCATCTAAACACATACGTGCCAGCAAAGCGGCTCCGGCGGAATGACCAACGACCCCACAGGGTTCAATGGCCAGCACGTCCAGCAGACGGCGCAGCGCCCGAGCCATACCGGGTAACGAAGCGCCACCAGTAGCGGGTGCACCGGTAAACCCATGGCCAGGCAAATCAGGAGCCACCACGGTAAAGCGCTTGGACAGTAACGGCGCTAAACCGCGCCAAGAATGATTGGCGGCACCGGTGCCGTGCACCAGCAAGACAGCCGGACCGTCACCCATGAGCTGTACATGCCAGCGGATACCGGCTGCGGTAACAAAACGACTGGCGTTGTGATGCGGCCAGTCGTGACCGTCGTACGTCCAGTCAAGAGGTGCAGCCATGCCTATTCCCCCTCACACTCACACAGAGGGGGAGTGCATATAACAGCCGCTTCCTGCGTTTCAACGATCCGCTAAATCAGGCACATCGCGTTGTGCTTCGCCGACGTACAACTGACGCGGACGGCCAATTTTAAGCTCAGGATCTTCAATCATTTCTTTCCAATGGCTGATCCAGCCGACCGTGCGCGCTACCGCAAACATCACAGTAAACATATTGATGGGAATGCCCAGCGCTTTATAGATGATACCCGAATAGAAATCCACATTAGGATAAAGCTTGCGCTCGATGAAGAACTCATCGCTTAAGGCAATCTCTTCCAGTTTCATCGCCAGTTCGAGGTGAGGATCATCGCCATATTTAGCCAACACATCATGACAGACCTGCTTAATCAATTTAGCCCGCGGATCATAGTTGCGATACACCCGGTGTCCAAAGCCCATCAGCCGGAAAGGATCGTTCTTGTCTTTGGCTTTAGCGATATACGTATCGATATTCGATACATCACCAATCTGCGCCAACATCTTGAGCACCGCTTCGTTAGCCCCGCCATGCGCCGGCCCCCACAAAGACGCTACTCCAGCAGCTATAGCCGCATAGGGGTTAGCTCCAGAAGAACCGGCTAGACGGACGGTCGACGTCGATGCGTTTTGTTCGTGATCCGCATGTAAAATAAACAAAACATCCAACGCCTTTTCGGCGACAGGATCGACTTGATATGGCTCACAAGGCACGGCAAACATCATATGCAATAGATTGCCGCAGTAACTGAGATGATTTTGTGGAAAAACAAAAGGCTGGCCAGTATTGTGTTTATAACAGGCCGCAGCAATCGTAGGAATTTTTGCAATCAATCGGTGTGAAGTAATGCGTCGATGTTCTGGATTGTAGATATCAAGATTATCGTGATAGAAAGCCGATAATGAACCCACAATCCCAGTCATCATCGCCATAGGGTGAGCGTCGTAGTTGAAGCCGCGGATCAGATTGTACCGCAGGTTCTCACGCATCATGTTGTGATGCCCGATAATGTATTGAAACTCGTTAAGTTCTTGTTCAGTCGGCAAACGTCCATTGAATAACAAATAAGCCACTTCCAAGAAACAACACTTAGAAGCCAGTTGCTCAATGGGATAACCCCGGTAGTAAAGTTGCCCCTGCTCACCATCTAAGAAGGTGATTGTGCTTTTACAGCTTGCGGTGGAAACGAAGCCAGGATCATAAGTGAAATAGCCAAACTCCTTATTTAATTTACCAATATCAACTACCGGATTACCGTGGGTCGGTTCCATAACTGGTAATTCGATGGATTTACCCGAAGTGTTATCGGTCAGCGTTACGGTTTTGTTCGCCATGCGGCAGCCTCCTCAATTGGCTATGTCGTTGGGACGAATTGTGTCCACACTTCTCCTTGAGCGCTCCTCCGCAACTGATTTTTTAGTAGTAATTACATTATTACATCAAAACCAATGTGGACACAGAAAAAAAAAGACACCCACAAGGTGCCTTTGCTGAAGACGATCTAGCGATACTCAGGATAACCCGTACTTACGCCGGAAGCGATCCACTCGCCCTGCGGTATCGACGATATTTTGCTTACCAGTGTAAAACGGGTGCGATTGGCTGGATACCTCAATTTTCACCAGTGGATACTCATTGCCGTCTTCCCAGCTAATGGTTTCTTTAGTTTTAATAGTTGAACGGGTCAGGAACTTGAAATCACTGGAAATGTCCTGGAAAACCACAGCCCTGTACTCAGGGTGTATCGCTTTTTTCATGCTTCAATCCTAACATCCGGTTCGTTCAGGCGATGCACACACGGCAACCCGAACACAATTAACACTTAAGATTGGCGCGCCCGGAAGGATTCGAACCTCCGACCGCCTGGTTCGTAGCCAGGTACTCTATCCAACTGAGCTACGGGCGCCTACTAGAGATACGGATTATGCGTACTGGGATAGTGGATGTCAAATGCCTTAACATCGACTATTTTAGATGCGTTGAATGGCGGAGAGAGAGGGATTCGAACCCTCGATGGAGCTACAAACCCCATACTCCCTTAGCAGGGGAGCGCCTTCAGCCGCTCGGCCATCTCTCCGAAAAATTCATTCGCCTCACGCGTAACTGCCTAGTGTAAGCGTTATAGCTGCCTACGTAAAGGGGCTTAATCAGAATGACCGGCTGATGGCGGTTCGCCCGCCCCCGCTGCAGCCTGTTCTTGCTTGATGCGCTGGTAAATTTCCTCGCGATGTACAGGGATGTGCTTGGGCGCATCAACACCGATGCGAACCTGATTACCTTTGACACCGAGTACTGTAACTGTAACGTCATCGCCAATCATTAGCGTTTCGCCAACACGACGGGTTAGGATCAACATGCTATTCTCCTTGGTAGGTGCGTCCCGACATCCGGTTTACTGGTTATTAATTTGTAGACTCATCATGCCGCTTCCTGTTCAAGACCGAAAGCTTCATGCAGTGCTCGGACGCCGAGTTCGAGATATTTCTGATCGACGACAACCGATATTTTAATTTCCGAAGTGGAAATCATGCGGATATTAATGCCTTCCTGGGCGAGGGTAGCAAACATCCGGCTGGCAATGCCGGCATGAGTACGCATACCCACGCCGACCAATGAAATCTTGACGATTTTGTTATCGCTTTTGACCTCACGAGCGCCAAGACGCGCGCCGATGTCCTGCACAATCTCTAAGGCCGCCTTGTAATCGTTACGCTGTACGGTAAAAGTAAAATCGGTCGTACCGTCATGGCCACTGTTTTGCACAATCATATCGACATCGATATTGGCCTCGGCTATTGGTCCTAAAATTGCGGAGGCCACGCCGGGACGATCTTCAACCCCCAGTATGGTGAGTTGGGTTTCATCACGATTAAAAGCAATTCCAGTGACCAAGGCATGTTCCATAGTATTCTCCTCATACGTGATCAGTGTACCCTCCCCCTCGGTAAAAGAAGACAGCACGCGCAGCGGAATGTTGTATTTGCCGGCAAATTCGACCGCACGGATTTGCAGCACTTTAGAGCCGAGGCTGGCCATTTCCAGCATTTCTTCAAACGTAATCCGTGCCAGACGGCGCGCATCTGACACCACCCGCGGATCGGTAGTATAAACGCCATCCACATCGGTGAAAATCTGACACTCATCAGCTTGTAACACCGTCGCTAAGGCTACGGCAGTGGTATCTGAACCACCGCGACCCAGAGTCGTAATATGGCCTTGGTCGTCCACCCCTTGAAAGCCCGCGACCACCACCACATGGCCAGTGGCCAAATCCGCACGTACCCGATCCGGGTCAATGGCTTCTATGCGAGCCTTGCCATAAGCACTGTCTGTGCGAATCGGCACTTGAGGCCCGGTGTAAGAACGGGCTGCCTGGCCACGCTGTTGCAACGCCATCGTTAATAAGGCAATAGTGACTTGCTCGCCGGTAGCGAGCAGCATATCTTGCTCGCGTAAATCAGGCGATTCAGTGATCTGCTGAGCCAAACCCAGCAGCCGATCCGTTTCACCACTCATTGCCGAAACCACCACCACCACTTGATGGCCTCGGCGGCAATAGTCGATCACTCGATCCGCGACAGCGCCAATGCGCTCAGGTGTGCCGACCGAGGTACCTCCGTACTTTTGGACAATCAGTGTCATTCCTTACCCTTTTCCCAGCAACCCATGAGGATGGGTTGCTTATTAAACGCTAATCAATCCAGAAATAAAACTTACAATTTACGCGGTCATCGCGGCTAACTGCGCTGCTACCCACTGAGGCACCGAACGCAATGCGGCGTCAAGATGCTCAGCCTGGTTACCGCCGGCCTGAGCCAGATCGGCTCGCCCGCCACCCCGTCCACCTACCTGCACCGCCACCGCGTTAACCAGATCACCCGCGCTGAGGCGTTCGGTCTGATCACGAGTCACACCGGCGACCAGACGCACTTTATCGTTGTCAACGCTGGCTAAAACGATTGCTGCGGATTTAAGCTGATCTTTGAGTTGATCCATGGTCTGACGCAATGCTTTAGCATTGGCACCATCGATTCGAGTGGCCAGCACTTGAATGGTACCCACCGTTACCGCCTGGGCGGTGAGATCCTGACTTTGACCACTGGTCAGACGCTGTTGCAGTTGCGCCAATTCCTTTTCAAGACGGCGCTGGCGTTCCAGTATCTGGCGGATTTTCTCTTCACTCTGCTCGGGGTTAGCTTTCAGCAACTGAGCCACTCGACCCAGACGCCCTTCCAGCTCATCAACCCGCGCCATCGCGGCCTCACCGACCACGGCCTCGATGCGCCGTACGCCGGCTGCCACCCCAGTCTCACTGGTGATTTTGAATAAACCAATGTCACCGGTGCGGCGCACATGGGTTCCACCACACAACTCGATGGAAAATTCACCAAATTTCAGCACCCGCACCACATCGCCGTATTTTTCCCCAAACAGCGCCATCGCCCCGTGATCAAGCGCCTCGTGATAACCCATTTGGCGGATATCGGCCTCGGCATTACGGCGGATTTCGGCATTGACTAAATGCTCGATACGCACTAGCTCATCATCACTCAGCGGGGCATGGTGGGAAAAATCAAAGCGCAGCCGCTCCGGTGCCACTAACGAGCCTTTTTGCTGCACATGTTTGCCTAAAATTTGCCGCAAGGCGGCATGCAATAAATGGGTGGCCGAATGATGCTGCACCGTGGCTTGTCGGCGGGCGGCGGCGACTTCGGCATTCAGGGTATCTCCCACCGCGATCTCGCCTTCCAGTAGCTTGCCCAGATGCAGATGCGTGGGCGGATGTTTGCGGGTGTCGTGGACGGCAAACTGGGCGTTTACACTGAACAAGCGACCCTGGTCGCCTACCTGTCCGCCGGATTCCGCATAAAACGGGCTGCGATCCAGAATCACGACCCCAGACTCACCAGCGGCAAGCTGTTCAACTCGTTGCTGATCACGCAGCAGGGCCAAGACCCGCCCCTGATCCGTTAATTGGCTGTAGCCGCTGAATTCAATGGCCGGAACGTCATCCAATGCCACGCTCACATTCGCCGACTGAGTGCTGCTGAATTGGCTCGCCGCTCTGGCACGTTGACGCTGTTGCTCCATCGCCTGTTCAAAACCCGCCAGATCCACCGTCAAACCCTGCTCACGGGCGATATCGGCGGTTAAATCTACCGGAAACCCGTAAGTATCGTATAAGCGGAACACCGTCTCACCGGCGATTTCCTGACCACTGAGCTGGGCGATATCGCGCTCCAGCAGTTGCATACCATGTTCTAAGGTTTCAGCGAAACGGTCTTCTTCGCGGGCAATCAATTGGGTTACGCGGTCAGCAGACTCACGCAGTTCGGGATAAGCCGCTCCCATATCACTGACCAGTGGTGCGACCAGTTTATGGAAAAACGGCTCATGAGTACCCAGCTTATAACCGTGACGGATCGCGCGGCGCATAATCCGCCGCAGCACATAACCCCGTCCTTCATTACCGGGAATCACCCCGTCGGTAATCAAAAAGGCCGTTGAGCGAATGTGATCCGCCAGCACTTTAAGCGAACTGCTGTCGGAATCACGGCATTGAGTCAGGTCAGCCGCTGCCCGCATCAGGTTTTGGAACACATCGATATCATAGTTAGAATGCACCCCTTGCAGCACCGCTGCCAGCCGCTCCAGCCCCATACCGGTATCCACCGAGGGTTTGGGCAGCGGGGTCAGTTGACCATCAGCGGCACGGTCATACTGCATGAACACCAGATTCCAGATTTCGATGTAGCGGTCACCGTCTTCATCAGGGCTACCGGGCGGCCCGCCGGGGATGTGAGCGCCGTGATCATAAAAAATCTCGCTGCATGGCCCGCAGGGTCCAGTATCGCCCATTTGCCAGAAATTATCCGAACCGCCATCGGGATTATCCCCAATGCGACTGATCCGTTCCAGCGGGACGCCGATGTCCTCGGCCCAAATTCGGTAGGCTTCATCGTCGGTGCTGTACACCGACACCCATAAGCGCTCGGCAGGCAGCTCCAGCGTATCGGTCAGAAATTCCCAAGCGTAGCGAATGGCATCGGCTTTGAAATAATCACCGAAGCTGAAATTACCCAGCATTTCAAAAAATGTATGGTGGCGAGCGGTATAACCGACATTTTCTAAGTCATTATGCTTGCCGCCTGCCCGGACGCAGCGTTGCGAGGTCGTCGCCCGCTGATAACTGCGCGGATCACGTCCCAAAAACACGTCTTTGAATTGCACCATGCCGGAATTGGTAAACAGCAGGGTGGGGTCGTTAGCCGGTACCAGCGAGCTGGAAGGAACAATTTCATGCCCGCGTCGGTGAAAAAAATCGAGAAAAGCTTGGCGTAGTTCAGCGCTGGTCATCATGAGTCGGTTTCCGTCGGCTTAAATAATGGCATGATCTGATCCATGGTATAGCCCCGCTGGCGCAGAAAGCGAACTTGCCGAGCCTGTTCAGCGGGCGTGGTGGGCAGTGACTCACCAAAACGCCGTCGCCGCAAGCGTTGTAGCCGAGCTGACCAAAGATCAGCGAAATCAGCCAGCACCGTTGTGACCACGGTATCGGCGACACCGCGTTCTTGTAAATCTCGGCGCAATCGCAGCGGTCCATAGCCCTTGTCAAAACGGCTGCTGGCATAGACCTCAGCGAAGCGGGCATCATCTTGCCAGCCTTCGGCTTGTAAGGTCTGCAGCACTTGAGCGATCGCTTCAGCGGCCCCGCCACGCTGAGCCAGCTTATGCTGTAGCTCCAGCGCAGAGTGCTCACGCCGCGCTAGCAGGTTCAGGGCAGCGGCATGCAGTTCAGCTTGGGAGTCAAGCGTCTTGCTCGGTCGTCTCATCGGCAACAGTAGCTTCAGGGATACGCTCAGGTTGCGTTAAATAATGGGATCTGATTTTGGCTTCCAATGACTCCGCCAGTTCCGCATGCTCTTTAAGGTATTGGCGGACATTTTCCTTGCCCTGCCCGACCCGGGTTCCGTCGACACTGTACCAGGCCCCGGATTTATCAACCAGACCAGCGGCCACACCGAGATCGATGATTTCGCCCACACGCGAGATCCCCTCACCGTACAGAATATCAAACTCAGCCTGCTTGAATGGCGGTGCGACTTTGTTCTTGACTACCTTCACCCGAGTTTGGTTACCCACGATATCCTCACCTTTTTTAATCGCCCCAATCCGGCGGATATCTAAACGCACCGAGGCATAAAATTTCAAGGCATTGCCCCCGGTCGTGGTCTCGGGGCTACCAAACATCACGCCAATTTTCATCCGAATCTGGTTGATAAAAATCACCAGCGTATTGGAGCGTTTAATATTGGCCGTGAGTTTACGCAGCGCCTGCGACATCAGACGGGCTTGCAGGCCGACATGAGAATCCCCCATATCGCCTTCGATTTCCGCTTTAGGAGTCAAAGCGGCCACCGAATCGACCACCACCACATCGACCGCCCCGGAACGCACTAACATATCAGAGATTTCCAAAGCCTGTTCACCGGTATCGGGCTGAGACACCAGCAAATCATCAATATTCACCCCCAGTTTGCGCGCATAGCCCGGATCCAGCGCATGTTCAGCGTCAACAAATGCCGCTGCGCCGCCAAGTTTCTGGGCTTCTGCCACCACTTGTAAAGCCAGTGTGGTTTTACCGGAAGATTCCGGGCCATAAATTTCCACCACGCGCCCGCGCGGCAAGCCGCCAATCCCCAAAGCAATATCCAAGCCCAGGGAGCCGGTAGACACGGCGGCAATATCGTGAGTTGCCGGGCTGTCACCCAAACGCATTACCGAACCCTTGCCAAACTGCCGGTCGATCTGAGTAAGGGTGGTCGCCAGTGCTTTCTTTCTATTTTCATCCATTGAGCTGAGCCTCATTGATAGTGTGTGAGTGATGGATTAGCGTTGCGGACTAAGATAAACGCTGGAGCAGGCCACTGAGTGCATGACTGACGGCTTGGCGGCGTACTGCGTCGCGCTCACCGCTGAACTGAAAGCGTTGGGTACTGATGGCCGCACCGAGCGCCCAAGCCAACCACACGGTACCCACCGGTTTAGCCGCACTGCCCCCGCCCGGCCCGGCAATACCACTGACAGCGATAGCACAGTCAACCGTACCATGGCGCATAATCCCTTGCACCATTGCCGCCACAGTGGCTTGACTGACCGCACCCTGCTCGGCTAACACTGCGGTCGGAACCTCCAACAGCGTGTG
>SKOM01000280.1 GCA_007120095.1 Candidatus Competibacteraceae bacterium
CCGCAGCCGCAGGCAGCAGCTCGCTCAGCACCTGCTGCAACTGCCGGGTGCTGGGTGGGGGCAGGCCGCAGGAGTGTACCCAATGCCGCAGTACATTGCGCTGCCGTGCCGGGCTGAGGTGCTGGAGCGGCTGTAAGGCCAGACTGTGATCAGCGGTCTGTAATTCGGCTAAATCGGCGGCGGCCTGCTCATCCAGCAAGCGACTGGCTTCAGCCGCATGAGTCGCCACCCGGCTTAACGTCGGTTCCAGACCCGGCCAATGGGTTTGTAATTGGGGCATAATCTGCTGGCGCAATAAATTACGCGGATGGTGTCTATCGATATTGCTCGGGTCTTCAATCCAGACCAAACCATGCTGGCGGGCATACCGGGATAACTCCGCCGAGCGGTAATGCAGCAGGGGTCGTAACAGCCAGCCTTGGCCTAACGCCCGACTCATGGGCATGGCGGCCAAACCCTGCGGGCCGCTGCCGCGAAGCAGGGCGAGTAATACCGTCTCGGCTTGATCGCCTTGATGATGGGCGGTCAGCACCGCACTATGGGCATCCAGTAGAGCGGCAAGTGCCTGATAGCGCCGTGTGCGCGCGGCGGCTTCCAGGCTGTCACCGGATCGCGGGCGAGCGTCAATTGCCAGACAGCCGAATTCGACCCCCAAACTGTGGCACACACGGGCGCAGTGTTCGGCCCAGTCATTGGCCGCTGCCTGTAAACCGTGGTTGATATGCACGGCTTGCAACCGGTAACGCTGGCTGATGTCCGGTTCACTGGCCAGCCGGTGTAACAAGACATGGGAATCCCGTCCGCCGCTGTAGGCGACCAGCAGCCGGGTTAAACCGGGATGGGCGGCCAGCAGTGACATTAAGCTGTCAGTGTGCAGCGGTTTAAGCCTGTTTAAAGACGCCATAGCCGAGCAAGCGCTGGGTACGCTGGGTCAGCAGCTCATCCAGTGATAAAGCAGACAACGCCTCAAGAGTCTCATTCAGCACGGCTTTCAGCGATTCCGCCATGGCGCGGAAATCCCGATGGGCGCCGCCCAGCGGTTCTTCGATCACGCTATCAATCAGTTCCAGGGAGTGCAGGCGTTCAGCGGTAATGCCCATGATTTCCGCAGCCTCTGGTGCTTTATCAGCGCTTTTCCACAGGATGGTGGCACAACCTTCCGGAGAGATCACCGAATAGGTACTGTATTGCAGCATGATGATCCGATCCCCGACGCCGATGGCTAACGCGCCACCGGAACCGCCCTCACCGATGACGGTACAGATAATCGGCACTTTAAGCTGCGCCATTTCCAGTAGATTGCGCGCGATAGCCTCACTTTGGCCGCGCTCCTCAGCCTCGATGCCCGGATAAGCGCCTGGCGTGTCGATGAAAGTCAGCACCGGCAGATTAAACCGCTCGGCCATGTGCATCAGACGCAGCGCTTTGCGATAACCCTCCGGTCGGGGCATCCCGAAATTGCGCCGCTGGCGTTCACGGGTGTCGCGGCCTTTCTGATGGCCGATGATCATGACCGGGCGCCCGTCGAGACGTGCCGGCCCGCCGACAATAGCGTTATCATCGGCAAAGGCACGATCCCCATGCAGTTCCTGGAAATCAGTGCAGATGCGTTCGATATAGTCTAAGGTGTAGGGACGTTCGGGGTGGCGGGCCAGTTGGGCGATTTGCCAGGGCGTAAGACTGGAGAAGATGGATTGGGTCAGCGAGCGGCTTTTGGTCTCCAATAATTCCATCTCGTCACTGATGTTCAGCTCCGCATCGACGCTGAGTTTCCGCAGCTCGGACAATTTGGCCTCAAGTTCGGCAATGGGTTTTTCAAAATCGAGATAATTCCGATTCACGGTGATAGCTCCGGATTCGACAAAGGGTTAATTTTTCGGCGATCGACTGAATAACGATTCACTTAACCGCTGCACAGAATCTATGATTCGTTTGTTACTGCTGTTATTACTGATCATTGTGGCAATAGTGACCATTCCCGCCACCCGCCGCCGCATGCTTAAAGCTTACGGCGAAGGCAACTGGCGCGAATTGCGCCAGAATCTATTCTGGGCGCTGGTAGCCTATTTTATACTCAGCGTGGTAATCACGCTCTATAAGTACGATATCCTCGGCTAGCGCAGAAACGCTCGGTTAATGGCGCGAAAGTCATCCCCCCCGGCCTGGTACAGCCACTCGTAAGCGACCATTTCCCGGCTGACTACTGTAACACCGGCCTGGCGCAGGCGTTGCAACGCCAGCTCGCAGTTGGCCGGTTGGCGCGAAGCCACCGCGTCAGCGACGACAAACACCTGTTGACCGGCCTGATGCAAACCCAACGCGGTTTGTAAAACACACACATGCGCCTCGGTGCCGACGATGATCCACTGTTCACGTTGTAACCCGGCCATCCGTTGCCTACAGTCTGGCTCAGCGGCACAGCTAAAATGGGTTTTTTCCATCACGGCATCGGGCGGAGCGTGTTCGAGTAATTCAGGCACGGTGTGGCCCAAACCGCGCGGATATTGTTCCGACAACAGCACGGGGACATCAAGACGCCGGGCCAGACGCAACAGCCAAAGGCAATGAGCCAACACCCGCTCATGATCTGCAATCACGGGCAATAGGCGTTGTTGGAGATCGATCAGCAACAGGGCAGAGTTTTGACGTTGAATCAGCATAGGGGATCTCTGGATATTGACAGCTTATTGTAAGTCGAGTAGTGTCATGAGTCAATTCCAATAAAGCAAAAACCCACTGTTTTGTAAGTAATTATGGGGTTAAGGTCTGGTGATTAAACTGCTGGTGGATGGCGCTGAGCAATCAGCCCATAATGCTGGGGTTGGCGGTGTTGGGCAAAGTTAAAAATATGCTGTTTAATTTCCGTACAGCGATCCAGATCACAGCGGGCCGTGATCAGCTCATCGTCCAGGGTGCTGGATAAGGCCACGATTTCGCCGGTAGGGGCGATGATGCAGCTATGTCCGAGCAGCATACAGCCTTCTTCCGAACCCGCTTTGGCGGCGGCGGCGATCCAGGTGCCGTTTTGATAAGCCCCGGCCTGCATCGGCAGCAGATGATGGAAACTCTGTAAATGGTCATGTTGCGGCACGGGGGCGTAGTGCGTCGGCGTGTTATAGCCCAGCAGCACTAATTCCGCACCCTGCAAGCCCAATACCCGCCACGTTTCCGGCCAGCGCCGATCATTGCATAAACACATCCCCAGCACGCCGTCCAAGATATTCCAGACCGAGAAACCGTCATCACCGGGTTCGAAATAGCGTTTTTCTAAATGCTGGAAGGGCCGCCAGGGTTGATGATCCGCATGGCCGGGCAGATGGATTTTGCGGTATTGGCCGACAATCTCACCCTGCGGGTTGACCAGAATACTGGTGTTAAAACGCCGTTTACGTCCCGCCTGTTGCACTAATTCCGCATAACCCAGATAAAATCCGATGCCTAGCCGTGCCGCTTCGGTAAATAAGGGCTGGACGGTCGGATTGGGCATGCTGGTTTCATAAAA
>SKOM01000103.1 GCA_007120095.1 Candidatus Competibacteraceae bacterium
CGCTGGCCCAGTGCCGATGATCCCTGGTTGGTACGGACCACAGCCGGTAATTTAACCCTATTTGATACCATTTCGATTTCCAACCCGCGTTTCATGGCCGCACTGATTTCGCTGGTGGTGCTGTTACTGTTGCTGCTGTTTTTGTATAAAACCTGGACGGGCAAAGCGGTGCGGGCCGTCGCCCAAGATCGTCAAGCGGCGGCTGTTGCCGGAATCAATCCCAATCGAATGAATACCTTGGCTTTTGCCGTGGGCTGTATGCTGGCCGGTTTATCGGGTGCCGTGCTGGTACAGGCGTTCTCCTGGCTGCCCCAAGTCGGCATGATCCCGGCGCTGCGTTCGTTTGTGATCATTGTTCTCGGCGGTTTAGGTTCGCTGCCGGGGGCGTTTGTCGGTGGAATTATTCTGGGCGTTGTTGAGTCTATGGGCGTCGGTTGTATTCCTGATCCTACCCGAGCGGCTGCCTATCTGCCCGCCTACGGCATGATTATTCTCACCCTGGTGCTGTTGTTGAAACCCACCGGGCTATTCGGAGGACGCCAGCTATGACGCCCACTATGCTGCGTTTTGCCGGTCTGCTCGGTATGGTCTTTTTGCTGGTGTTCCCCTTACTGTACACCGGAAGTAATTACAGCTTTATTATGCACTTATGGATAACGGCGTTTTTCTATGCCATTCTGGCCTCAAGCTGGGCTTTGCTGGCAGGATACGCTGGGCAGTTTTCCTTTTGCCACATGGCTTTTATGGCCATCGGTGGCTATACCACCGGGCTGTTTAACAATTATCTCTATTTCAGCAACACCCCCACCACAACCTGCACCGAGTTCGCCATCGGTGACCGCTGGCTGGTCGTGCTTGACCCCATTGGTGTGGCGGCCTCGCCGCGTACTTGTCTGGACGCGGCTCACAGTGCCTGGGCAGAAGCCGGGATTGCTGGTGAAGTCCTCATCGGTCAACCCTCATTGTGGTTCGGCATCGGGTTGGGGGTCATCATGGGCGGCGTATTCGGCCTGCTGATCGGTGCCTTGGTACTGCGGCTGCGCACAGTCTATCTGGCGCTGTTTACTGTGGGGTTTTCAGAAATCCTGCGGGCCGTTATCAGTGCCGAAATCGCGGTCACTCGCGGCCAGGCGGGTCTGGAGTTGTCACCCCTGTTTCCCGACGGGATTACGCTGTTCGGCACCTATTTTGCGGCCACCCATAAATTGCCGCCTTATTATCTGATGCTGGGGCTGTTCTTGCTGTGTTTGGCGATTATGGGCTTGCTGGTGCGCTCGCGGTTTGGTTTATTTATCCGTGCCTTGCGTGAAGATGAAGACGCTGCACAAGCCTTGGCGGTGAACACCGTGCGCTACAAAATTCTCGTGTTTGTCATCACGTCGATGATGGCAGCGGCAGCCGGTGCCGTGCAAGCGCATTATGTCGGCATTATTACCCCGAATATTTTGATTATTCTGCAAATGAGCCTGGTGATCGCTATGGCCGTCATCGGCGGTTTGGAAAGTATTGTCGCGGCGGCTATTGGTGCGATTGTGATTCAATTCGCGTTGGAATTACTGCGCACCAGTTTCGACATCGGCCCTTGGACGATTGATATGTCGGTCTGGCGTTTAGTGTTCTTCGGTCTGCTGCTGATGCTCACGCTGCGCTTTTTCCGCAACGGGTTAATCTTCTCGCTGATCCTTAAGGTAGAGCGTGACGCCGTAGCTAAAGAAACCGTGTCCAAACGGCAAGCTGCTGCCGAGCCGAAGGAGATCGACTGATGATCCAACTGGAAGTCACAGATCTGCATAAACGCTTTGGCGGCCTGCACGTGCTTAGAGGTGTAACGTTCACCGTGCAAGGCCCGGAGCTCATCGGTTTAATTGGCCCGAATGGAGCGGGTAAAACCACGCTGACCAATATTCTCGACGGTGCCATCAAACCCTCCAGCGGTACGGTGCATCTCAACGGCCAGCGCATCGACCACTTGCCCCCGTATCGCGTCACTCAAACGGGCGTGGGACGCACGTTTCAGGTCACCCGCGCTTTTCGCCGCATGACGGTGTTGGAAAATCTTTATGTCCCCGCACTGGCCATGAATCCGGGAGCACGCGCCAAGCAGTACCACGCCAAAGCCATGGAGGTTCTGGAATTCCTGACCATTGATCATCTGCGCAATGAATACGGTCGCGCCTTATCTGGTGGCCAGCAAAAGCTGTTGGAACTGGGGCGGTTGCTGATGCTGGACCCCGACATTTTCATCCTCGATGAGCCGTTTGCCGGGGTTCATCCCAAGTTGATGGAGATCATCTACCGTTTCATCCAGCATGTGAATGATCAGGGCAAAGCGATTATTCTCATCAGTCACCAGATGGAATCAATTTTCACGCTATGCCGCCGTTTGCTGGTGTTAAATTATGGCGATTTGATTGCCGATGGTGATCCGCAAACCGTGAAACGCGATCCTGCCGTAATCGAAGCCTATCTGGGTGAAGACGAAGATCAGTCCGGCGTCGGGCTGGTGACAGAAAAGGGCACCTAGCCATGCTTGAAATCCACAATTTATACGTCGGTTATTATCCGGATCTGAATATTATTCAGGGTCTGAACATGATCGCCCGGCCGGGGAAAATCACCACCATATTAGGTGCCAATGGCGTAGGTAAATCCACAGTGCTCAAAGCCATTTACGGCTTTCTCCGCCCTAATCAGGGGGATGTCATACTCAATGGCACCAGCCTGCTGGATATCCCCGCCCATGAACGAATTCTCAAGGGCTTGGCCTATATTCCCCAACAACCTGGTATTTTCAAGCACATGACGGTCGAGGAGAATTTACAACTGGGGGGGTGGACATTCCGCCGCGACCGCCGTCAGATCAAGCGCAAAATCGAGGCCAATTACCAGCGTTTCCCCATTCTGCGCGACAAACGCAAACAGGCCACCGGGGAGCTGTCCGGCGGCCAGCAGCGTATGGTTGAGATCGGCCGCACCCTGATGTCGGAACCGACCGTGATGCTGGTTGATGAACCCACGGCGGGGCTGTCAAAAATGCTGGCCGAGGAAGTCTATCGGATGCTGATCGATTTGCGCGACCGTGACGGCATGACGATTGTGCTGGTTGATCAGGAAATTCGCCAGGCTTTGAAAATTGCCGATTACGTTTATGTGCTGGAATTGGGTCGTAACAAATTCGACGGGCCGGCTGGCGAATTTACGGATCTGGAAAAAGCGTTCTGGGTTTAAAAGCAGCAGGGGCGAAAAATTTTTCGCCCCTGCTGAGATGATTACAACCATTGCTGCAAAATGGCCATAATCGGCTCAATAGCCGGCGGTTGCTCCTCGTCATCGGCCAGCGGTGTACGCACCAATAACCCCCGGTGCGAGGCGGTAACTATGGTCGGTGGGGGGGCGTGTGGCAGCGGCAGTGAGTCCCGAGACACCACGCCGTCACCGAAGTCTTCGCCCAGCTCCAGCCACCAGCGTTCCAGTGCCTCAACCGCTTCGTCTGATCCTAA
>SKOM01000160.1 GCA_007120095.1 Candidatus Competibacteraceae bacterium
CCTTCCCAGCCCTCATGATCGTGTCTGTGGTGCTCGTCGTGAACATGCCAGTGGGCATGATCCAGTGGTGGATGGTCATGCTCTAATTCCTGGCTCGACTCTTGCGGCCAAAGTTGGCGAGCCATAATCCCTGCCACTGCGGCCAACACCGCCATGATCAAAAAGGTTATCGGCAAACCCAGCCACACACCTAACCACCCCGCCAGGGGATACGTCAGTAGCCAGCAGGCATGTGACAGCGCGAAATGAGTGGCATACAAAGCCGGACGGTCTTCAGCATGAGCCGAACGCGCTAGCAGACGGCCTGCCGGCGTTTGCATCAAGGCATTGCCGATGCCAAAACAAAACCATAACGCCAAACTGGCGATGACACCGGGCATAGTCACCGCTGCGGCGAGACTCACCGTAACCATCACAGCGCCGCTGAGCATCACACGCCGATCTGGCAAGCTCTCCAGTAGGCGCGGCAGCAGCAAGGCCACCAGCATGGAACCGCCACCGTAGGCCATAAAAAACAGCGCGACGCTGTGCTCAGATCCCCCCAGGATGTCGCGAACCCATACCACGGTGTTCACAATCACCATAGCACTGGCAGTGGCCACCGCCAGACACAAGGCGAACAGCCCGCGCAGACGCGGCGTGGCTTGATAAATCCGCAGTCCGCGGATCAGCCGGCTGCGGAAGGAGTCATCCGCTAACTTTGATTTGAGCGCAACCGGCAAACTGACCGATAGCACCAACAGTGCCGAGAGCAGAAAACCGAGTGTGGTACCAAAAAATAACCACTGAAAACTAACGACCGTCAACAACAAGGCTGCTAAAGCGGGACTTAATAATGATTCCATATCGTAGGCCAAGCGCGATAACGACAAAGCACGGGTGTAGTCGCGCTCGTCTTTAAGGATCTCTGGAATAGTCGCCTGAAAAGCTGGGGTAAACGCGGCAGAAAAGCTTTGAAACAAGAACACCAGCACATAAATCTGCCAGGTTGCCGTAACAAAAGGCAACAGCATCACCATGCTGGCGCGACACAGATCCAATGTGATTAAAAACGATCGGCGTGGAAAGCGAGCAGCAATAGCCCCAGCAATCGGTGACACAAAGACATAGGCCAGCATTTTTATCGCCAGTGCCGTACCCAGAACGACACCGGCATCTGCTCCAGCCAAGTCATACGCCAACAGCGCCAAGGCAAAAGTCGCCAAACCGGCACCCAGTAATGACAAGACCTGGGCGGCAAACAGATGACGGAAACGGCGGTTAGCGAGGATAGTGAGCATATTAACCTGCGGCCTAAGCAGACTGGACGCTCAAGAGGTTTGAGCGTCCAGTCCGAAATTCAATACCTCATCGAATCATCCGAAATACACCTGCACTGAGCGCAGATAGTCACAGTCCGCCGCTGCCGTGCGCAACTGCTGGCTTAATTCGCGGGCGGCTTGGACATTGTCTATCAGATCCAGCGGCACAATCACTTCCAGATCGATTTGCCCTTCCAGATAGTGCAGATTCACCGCTTGGATGCGTGCGGTATCAATCAATGCTTGCCAGCGTGTTTTCAAGTCTTGCATGACGGTTTGCCGCAATGGCAAGTCAAAACAGACGTTGTCATCATCTTCGGGATCAATATGCACGGTGACATCGCTGACTTCATCGATGGAGTCAATCACGCGGGTGCGCACGTATTCAGCAATCTGATGGCCCTCAGAAACACTCAGGCGCGGATTGACCTGCACATGCACATCCACCATCGCTTCATGCCCCATGCGCCGAGTGCGTAACTGGTGCGGGTTATGCACCCCCTCGACTTCAGCCATCGCGGTTTCAATGGCCGCCACCCGATCTGGATCCAATCCAGTATCGATTAATTCTTCAACCGCTTTACGGCCTTGTCTCCAGCCAATGCTGATGATCATCACCGAAACCCCAATGGCCGCCAGCGCATCCAAGGCGGCAAAACCCAGTAAGGTGCCACCCACACCGATCAAGACAATCACCGAAGAAATGGAATCCGTGCGATGGTGCCAGGCATTGGCTTTGAGTAAATTGGAGTTGACCCGTTTACCAACGGCTAAGGTGTAGTAATACAGCGCTTCTTTGACCAGAATGGACAAAACTGCCACCGCCAGAGCAATGGCTGAAGGCTGTAATAAGCTGTCTGGTTCGATCAGGCGTTGACCGGCATCAAAAATCACTCCTAGGCCCGTGAAAATTAGCACCGCCCCCAACCCCACGGTAAACAACGTTTCAATGCGAGCATGACCATAAGGGTGCTTGGCATCCGCCGCCTTGTTGCTGTGACGAGCCGCAAACACCACCATAAGATCGGTCGCTAAATCGGCCAGGGAATGCAGGCCATCGGCAATCAAGGCTTGTGATTGCGCAATAAAGCCGAATAGGATTTTAAATCCGGCTAACAGAATATTACCTGCCGCACCAATCAAGCTGACATTGCGCATCGCACGATAGCGCTGGGTGTGTTTGTCAGCGTCTTTGGGGAGGGTGTGGGTATGATCCAGCATGGTTATTTGTCCTTGGAGCACCAACTATGTGTGTGGGATACATAGTATAAACCCACCCCCCTGCCGCAAGCGGGGGCGACAAGGGAGTGGCAGGAGAAAAGCATTTAAATCAGTGCCAGTGCACGACTGGCTGAGCAACAGGCTAACTCAAGGGTCACTGTGCTTCATCGTGACACGGATTTTAATGCTGACGGCCGATGTGAGTTTGCGGGTAAGTGAATAACCCTTTGACTCGGGCCATCAACTCCGTCGGCAAGGCTTTCAGCAACTCGCGCTCGTCTTGCTCCGGGATGCTGTGGTCAATACCGGCATAGTCAAAGGCTTCGACACGGTGTGACAGCCCCATGCCCGACAGCAGAGCGTGTTTTTCCGCCGTGCTCAGCGCCATCATCAACTGCAGTTGCTGCTCATCATCCAGCGCATTGAACACATCCATTTGGCGGCCTTCCGGTAAAGCTCTGTAGATGGCTAATTGATCATCCGCCTCGGAGTTAACCAGTAGTGTCACTACATCGTGCAGTCGCAACAGGCCGAGGTGGGTATCGAGCTGCTCGTGTTGACCAGTGTTAATCAGGTTTTGCAGTTTGGTCATGCGTACTTGGATTGTCATGCTAATAGCCCTCCACCGGAACATTCCGGTTGGTCGATCGTTGTGCTGGATACAAGGGCGCGTCATTAATCGGTAACGCCACAGTGTATTGAACTTTCGGACGGCTGAAGCAGAATTCAGCAGCGGGATGGGCTATGGGCACGCATCCTACTCCCAGTGTTAAGTCACCAGCGAGTAAGCATGAGCACCGAAGGGTAGGTAAACGGGGCAGGTTTAGCAGCGCTGAGACTGTGGGCGTCCACAGTATTGACTACTCAACGAATCTTGCCTCCATGAATTAAAACGGTGCGGATTTTAGCCACCTTGATTTTATCCGTCAAGCTTTTTTTGAGGCAATTTGGCCTGTCTTGGCTGTGCTTGCAC
>SKOM01000074.1 GCA_007120095.1 Candidatus Competibacteraceae bacterium
CGGGTTTCCTCAGGAGCGATGTCGGTGGCCAGCGCCAAACCGGCGGTTTGCACAGTGTGTAAGCCGACTCCGACCATCAGAAACGCTAGGGCGGCACCGGCATGACCAATCCACAACGGACCGTGGGTATCACCGGAAAGAATAAACAGTGCAAACGGCATAATCGCCAATCCACCGAACTGAATCAGCGTACCCATCCAGATATAAGGTACGCGCCGCCAGCCCAGCGCTGAGCGGTGGGTATCAGAGCGGAAACCCACCAACGCCCGAAAGGGTGCAAACACTAAAGGTAAGGCCACCATCAGAGCGACCAGTGTCGCGGAAACACCGAGTTCGACAATCATCACCCGGTTAAGGGTGCCGGTGAGCAAAACCACCGCCATACCCACCGAAATCTGAAATAACGACAAGCGCAGCAGCCGTCCAAGCGGCAGGGTTTCACTGGCGGCATCGGCAAAGGGTAAAAACTCCGGGCCGACCCGTGACCAGACTTGGGCGATACGGGCATTGATTTGATTCAGGCTGGTCACGTTCATGGACGGATAAGCTCCAGGGCCTGCGAGGTGTAAAAACCACTGCTGATGCGCTGGGTACGCCCTATACTCCACGCACTCAGTTGCGCCTCAGTGGTTAACAGTCGTCGCAATTTTTGCTCAGCGACGGGTTCAATGGCCGGTGCGCGGTCGCCACGCGGGAACAGCTTGCCCACCGTATGCATGAGGGTCAGTGCGGGCGTGCGCGGGGCAAAAGTAAAAATGATCGAGCGCTCAGTCCTCTCAGCCAGAGCGACAAGAACCCGGACGATATCGGCGGCGTGGTAGTGAATTAAAGAATCCATAGCCACAACATGATCAAATGACCCCAGAGCCGGATCCAGCATATCGCCACTGCGAAACTCGATGGCCGCTGGATCAATGTCGTCCGGCAGACGCTCACGGGCCAGATCCACCAAGGTCGGCGATAGATCAATAGCGACTACTTGGGCACCGCGCCGGGCGGCTTCCACTGACAAAGCCCCGGTGCCACAACCGGCATCGAGCAACCGCCGTCCGCTTAAATCAGCAGGCAGATAATCCAATAACGTCTGCCGCATGCGGTCACGTCCGGCCCGCACGGTGGCGCGCACCCGACTGACCGGCGCATCTGAGGTCAGTCGCGCCCAAGTCTGGGCCGCCGTACGGTCGAAGTATTCTTCAAGCTTATTGCGGCGCTGCCGGTAAGAGGAATTATCCATTAATCGAACCCTAACAGGTCAAATAACTCCCTGTCTTTCAACGGTTCGGCCAGTAGCGGCTCGGTACCTGCCCATAATGCGGCGGCCAGCCGCAGATACTCTTGTTGCACCGCTTCCAGTTCCGGGGAAGCGTCCATTTCAAATAAAGTAGATTTTTTCAGCCGGCTTTTGCGGATCACATCGAGATTAGGGAAATGCGCCATGGTTTTTAAACCGACAGCCGCGTTGAAACGATCAATCTCATCAGTGGCGTCACTGCGATTAGCAATGACTCCACCCACCCGGACGTTATAATTCTTCGCCTTGGCTAAAATCGCTGCGACGATACGGTTCATGGCAAAAATTGAGTCGAAATCATTTGCGGTGACGATTAAAGCACGATCGGCATGTTGTAAGGGAGCGGCAAACCCCCCGCAGACCACATCACCGAGCACATCAAAAATCACCACATCAGTGTCTTCGAGCAGATGATGTTCTTTGAGCAGTTTCACCGTTTGTCCGACCACATAGCCACCGCAACCGGTACCTGCCGGAGGGCCACCGGCTTCGACACACATGACTCCGTTATAGCCCTCGTAGACAAAATCCTCGATGCGCAATTCTTCGGCATGAAAATTGACCGATTCAAGTACGTCGATCACTGTTGGCATCAGGCGTTTAGTCAAGGTGAACGTAGAATCATGTTTGGGATCGCAACCGATTTGCAATACCCGTTTGCCCAGTTTGGAAAAGGCTACCGATAAATTACTGGACGTCGTGCTCTTACCAATGCCCCCCTTGCCGTAGATGGCAAAAACCTTGGCCTTGCCAATCTGCACCTTCGGATCCATTTCGACCTGGACACTGCCTTCGCCATCCGGTTGACGTAGCTGATTGCGCAGTGCCGACAGTGAAATCGTGCTCATCAAGCGGCAGCCTCCGCACCCACGCCTTCCAGACGGTCTTCGAGTTCTTCACCCGCTTGGCGCAGCGCTTCCAGCATGGCCTCATCCGGATTCCAATATTGGCGTTCATGGGCTTCCAACAGCCGGTGCGCGACCTTGGCAGAGGCGGTAGGATTCAGCGCCGCCAGCCGTTCACGCATCTCCGGATCGAGGACATACGTTTGCGTGAGTTGTTGATAAACCCAAGGTGCGACCTCGCCGGTGGTCGCTGACCAGCCCATGGTATTGGTGACATGTTCTTCGATTTGGCGCACACCCTCATAGCCATGTTTCAACATGCCTTCATACCATTTCGGATTGAGCATCCGGGTGCGGGTTTCCAGCGCGACTTGTTCGCCGAGAGTGCGTACTTTCCCGTCGCTGGTGGTCTGGTCGCTGATGTAGACGGGCACTGACTCGCCGCGAGTGCGTTTCACGGTGCGGCTAATGCCGCCCAAGGTATCGAAATAATGATCGATGGTCGTGACCCCCAGTTCGACGGAATCCAGGTTTTGGTAAGTCAACTGCACACCCGAGAGCACATTTTTCAACAATTCAGTCTGCTTCACCGGCTGGCCTTTACGCCCATAGGCGAAGCATTTGCGCTGCGTATAGGTTTCAGCCAGTTCATCTTCGTCCGTCCAGCAGGCATTTTCGATCAAGTGGTTGACATTGGAACCGTAAGTGCCATCGGCATTACTGAACACCCGCAAGGCGGCGGTTTCCAGATCACAGTTATTTGCTTCTTGATAGGCTAAAACATGTTTACGGATGAAATTCTGCTCGGGCGGTTCATCGGCACTGGCCGCCAAAAACGCCGCTTCGGCTAACATCCGGGTCTGCAAAGGCAGCAAATCGCGGAAAATTCCCGATAGCGTCATAATCACATCCACCCGGGGCCGCGTCATTTCGGCCAAGGGGATGAGTTCAGCGCCCGCCAAACGCCCATAACTGTCAAAACGCGGCCGAGCACCCATTAAGGCCAAAGCTTGAGCAATAGGACTGCCTTCGGTTTTGAGGTTATCGGTACCCCACAGCACCAAGGCAATCGACTCAGGGAACACATTGCCGTCGTCTAAATGGCGTTTCAGTAAGCGTTCAGCCTGACGCGCCCCTTCTTGTATGGCAAACACACTGGGCAGGCGGTAGGGATCGAAGCCGTGTAAATTGCGTCCTGTGGGCATGATTTCCGGAGTGCGCAATAAATCTCCACCCGGTGCGGGACGGATATACCCACCATTGAGGGCATGCAGTACGGCAGGTAATTCATGATCTTGGCTTAATTGCTGATCCGTTTTGGCCAGCTCAGCCAATTGCGCCAAGCGCTCTTC
>SKOM01000021.1 GCA_007120095.1 Candidatus Competibacteraceae bacterium
ACTTGCTGAATCACCAATAACGAGCCAAACGGAGTCAGGTAAATGAGATTGCTCACCTGGGCGGTGGTTTGGGAACGCTGCAGAGCTTGTTGCCACAGGACAAAAGCCAAGCCCATTTCAAACAGCCCGATATAGGCCGCACCGGCCAGACCCGGTAACGGCGGCAGCCGCCAATCGCCTGCCCAGAGCTGGTAGAGTAAAATATACCCGCAGCCAAAGGCAAAGTTTACACACAGCCGGGCTGTGGGGTCGCGGGTATCTTTAACCCCATACAGCCAATACAGCGACCACACTACCGCGCTGGACAAGGCTAAACCGACCCCCAAGCCATCGGTTAAATTCAAGCCCAATACATCGCCACGGGTGGAAATAATCACCACGCCACTAAAGCTGATCAGCATGGCAATCAGGCTGAAGAGCTTGAGACGCTGGCCGAGAATGACGACAGACAGTAACACCAGCACAATCGGCCAGACAAAATTCAGCGGTTGAGCTTCCTGAGCGGGCAGACGGTCATAAGCACCAAACAGCAGCAGATAATACATAAACGGGTTCAGGGCACCCAATCCGGCGGAACGGGCGTAATCGCGCCACCCCCAGGCGCTTAAGCCACCGCCGCCGGACAGGGCGACAATCAGCGCCAGCACCAGCAGCGAGCTCAGGGCGGCGTACAGCAACATTTCCCCTGAATCCAGCACCGTCAGGGTGAGTTTGAAGGCAGAAGCTGCCGTTGACCAACACAACACGGTTGCAGCGGCAAAACCATAGGCTTGGAGTTGGCGGTTCATCAATCGATTCGGGGGATACGTTACTCGCAGCAAACGTGAAATAATACGCCAATGGGTTCTCATGACTAAAGCAGGATTTTACACAGTGACAACATCCGGTTTTCTGGCACGGCTGCGCGAGCGGCTGGTCAAAACGCGCACCAGCTTGCTGGGCGGTCTGAGTGAGCTGTTATTAGGCAAAAAGCAAATTGATGATGAGGTTTTAGAGGAACTCGAAACCCGGTTGCTCATGGCCGATGTGGGCATGAAAGCTACCCGTGATATGATTCAGCGCCTGACCGAGCAGGTGTCCCGCCAGGAATTGCAGGATGGTGAAGCGTTGTTGGCCGCACTGCGCCAGCAGATGGAATCGATATTAGCGCCGTGCAGTCAACCCCTGACGGTGGGTGCGGCGCGGCCCTTTGTGATTCTGATGGTGGGGGTCAATGGGGTGGGTAAAACCACCACAATTGGCAAACTGGCGCAGCGGCTACAGGGTGAGGGGCATTCGGTAGTGCTGGCGGCGGGTGATACCTTTCGCGCCGCAGCGGTCGAGCAGTTGCAAGTCTGGGGTGAACGCAACGGGGTGCCCGTGATTGCCCAGCAGCACGGTGCGGACAGCGCGGCGGTGAGTTTCGATGCCATTCGTGCCGCTCAAGCGCGGGGTACCGATGTGGTGATTGCCGATACTGCAGGGCGTCTGCATACCCAAAATAATCTTATGGAAGAGCTGCGAAAAATCAAACGGGTGATTGCCAAGCACGATCCGAGCGCCCCGCATGAAATTATGCTAGTGGTGGATGCCACGACGGGTCAAAATGCCTTGAGTCAAGCCCGCGAATTTCATCAGGCCGTCGGTTTGACCGGTATTACTCTGACTAAGCTCGATGGGACGGCCAAAGGAGGGATTGTTCTGGCGATCGCTAATGAATTACAGGTGCCGATTCGCTTTATTGGTGTGGGTGAGAGTTTGGAGGATTTACGGCCTTTCTCAGCCAGTGAGTTCGTCACCGCCTTACTCGGTCAACAGGAACTTTAAGCCATTTTAGCAGTCTCTGTTTGGGACTGCTAAAATGGTATTACTTTTATCTTTCGGGGTGATGAACGATGAGCACCATGATGGTACCCAAAACACATCATCTGCCAGCGCCAACAGACAGCCTTGAGGCTTATGTGCAAGCGATCAGTACAATACCTGTGCTGAGTGCTGATAAAGAGCGCCAGTTGGCAGAGCGTTGGCAACAGCAGGCTGACTTAGGAGCGGCCCGCCAATTGGTGGTGTCGCACTTGCGTTTTGTCGTGCATATTGCCCGTGGCTATGTGGGTTATGGTTTACCGCTGGCCGATTTAATCCAAGAGGGTAATATCGGCTTAATGAAGGCGGTGAAACGCTTCGACCCCAACCAGGATGTGCGTTTGGTATCGTTTGCGGTGCATTGGATCAAAGCCGAGATCCATGATTTTGTGTTGCGTAACTGGCGTATCGTCAAAGTCGCCACAACCAAAGCCCAGCGTAAACTGTTTTTCAATCTGCGTCGTTCGAAAAGACGCCTAGGCTGGTTCAGTCATGCAGAAGTCAAGGCGGTTGCGGATGATTTGGGGGTGCCGACAGAGGCCGTGCTGGAAATGGAATCGCGCCTTAGCGGTCAAGATGTTTCCTTGGATCCAACCCCTCAGAATGGTGCCGATGACGATGAGCGGGTTGCGCCAATCAGTTATCTTGTCGATGATTCCTCTAACGACCCGGCACTGCTGTTGGAACAAGCGGACTGGGCACACCAGACCCACCAGGGATTGACAGTGGCGATGAATAGCCTTGATGCCCGTAGTCGCGATATTTTACAGCGGCGCTGGTTAAGCGATGCCAAGCCCACCTTGCATCAACTGGCTGCTGAATACGGGGTATCGGCTGAGCGTATTCGCCAGATTGAGAACGGCGCGATCAAAAAGCTTCAGGTTCAACTCGCCGCGTGAGCACCCAGCCGGAGGCGTGGCACCATCCCATTCGCAGCTTCGTGCGCCGTGAGGGTCGGCTGACTCCGGCCCAACACCATGCGTTAACGACTCATTGGCCGGATTACGGTCTGGATTCCCAAGGCTCGATGCTCGATCTGCACCGTGTTTTCGGCCGCACGGCGCATCGGGTATTGGAGATTGGCTTTGGCGATGGCGCTGCCCTGCTGAGTATGGCTCAAGCTCAGCCCGATAGCGATTTTATCGGCATTGAGGTTCATCGACCGGGCATCGGTCGGTTGCTGCGCCATCTGGCTGAACAGCGGCTGACCAATGTCCGAGTGGTTTGTGGCGATGCAGTGCCCTTTGTTCAGCAGCGCTTGGCAGCGGCCTCGCTGGACAGGATTAATCTCTTTTTCCCCGATCCTTGGCCGAAAAAACGCCATCATAAGCGGCGTTTAATTCAACCCGCCCTGGTCACTTCGTTAGCGCAACGTTTACAACCCGGTGGCGTACTGCATTTGGCGACTGATTGGTTGCCCTACGCCGAGTGGATGTTAGCGGTGTTATCAGCTGAAGCTCAGCTTGTTAATCAAACCTCCGGCTATGCACCCAGTCCGGCGGCTGGTCGGCCGCTGACTAAATTCGAGCGCCGCGGTCAGCGTCTGGGTCATCCCGTGCGGGATTTATTATTCCAACGTCGATTGGAGCAACACGGGTGAATCTGGAAAAAGTCATCTTTGGTTTTTTTGTGCTGTTGGC
>SKOM01000260.1 GCA_007120095.1 Candidatus Competibacteraceae bacterium
CAACCCATTATTTTGAACTGACCCGGCTGCCTGGGGAATTAGCCAAAACCGCGAATGTCCATCTGGATGCGGTCGAACACCAAGATCGCATCGTGTTTTTACATGCGGTACACGACGGCCCGGCGGATCGCAGCTATGGCTTGCAGGTGGCGGCTTTGGCCGGTGTGCCGAAAACGGTGATTGCCCAAGCTCAGGGTTATCTCGCCGAGCTGGAAGCACAAAGCATCCCATCAGGAACTGGACAACAGGCTTTGTTTCTGCCTGAACCCGCTGAGCCACCCTCGCCCAGGGTGACGGAACCTTCACCCTTGCTGGACACCCTAACGGCGGTCGATCCCGATAGCCTCAGTCCGCGTCAGGCTTTAGATCTGGTTTATCGGCTTCATGCCATAATGGCCGAGCTATCCCCGGCGAAGAGAGCTTAACCCCGGTTCGTCGATTGTTATATTATACCCACTTGCATATTTGTGAGGATTTGGAGTCGTTATGACATTTGTAGTAACTGAACAATGCATTAAATGCAAATACACCGATTGCGTCGAGGTCTGCCCGGTAGACTGCTTCCACGAAGGTCCAAATTTCCTGGTGATCGATCCCGAAGAATGCATCGACTGCACCTTATGCGAACCCGAGTGCCCCGCCGAGGCTATTGTCTCTGAGGACGATTTACCGGCTGATCAGGAACATTTCCTCGCCCTTAATGCAGAACTCGCGGGCAAATGGCCGGTGATCACCGCGCAAAAAGACCCCCTGCCAAATGCTGACGACTGGGCGGGCAAGCCGGATAAGCTCCAGTATTTGGATCGCGGTGATTAACCTTAAATTGAGCTGGGATCAGAATAAGTCGATCGGATCGACATCCAAAGACCAGCGCACCCGGCGCCCGGCTGGGAGCGCATCCACCTGATCCAGCCAGCGCTGTAAAAAGGTATGGCGGCTGCGACGCTGGCGGGCTTGCAGCAGTAACTGCGCCCGGTAGCGCCCGGCGCGGCGTTCCATCGGCGCGGGTACGGGTCCGAGTAATTCCACCTCATCGGCTAATGGCTGCCCCAATGCAGCGGCTGCCGCCAGAAAATTTTGGGCAGCGCTGGCTTCCTCGGCCTCCGCCCGTAACAGCGCTTGATACGTATAAGGCGGTAACTGCGCGGCTTGGCGTTCAGCCAGTGCCTCGACAGCAAAGTCTGCATAGCCCGACTGCGCCAGTTGCTGCAGCAGCGGATGCTGGGGATGATGGGTCTGAATCAGCACCACGCCGGGTTTTTCCGCCCGGCCTGCTCTCCCGGCTACCTGCACAATCAACTGTGCTAAACGCTCACTGGCACGATAATCGGTACTGAACAGCCCCTGATCCGCATTGACAACGGCGACCAAAGTGACTTGCGGGAAATGATGACCTTTGGCGAGCATTTGGGTGCCCAGCAATAAAGGCCGCACCCCACTGTGAATATCGTCCAGCAATTGTTGTAGGCTGCCCCGCCGCTGGGTACTGTCGCGGTCGATCCGGGCAATGCCCACACCAGGGAAATGGCGCTGTAATGCCTGTTCGACCCGCTCGGTGCCCTCACCCAGGGCGCGTAAATCGACACTGCCGCAGTCCGGACAGTGCAGGGGCAGGTTTTGGACATGACCGCAGTGATGGCAAATCAAACGGCGGCGACGTAAATGCAAGGTCAGACGCGCATCGCAGTGCTGACAGCTCCCCAACCAGCCGCATTCATGGCATATCAACGTGGGTGAATAGCCTCGCCGGTTGAGAAACAATAACGCCTGTTCGCCACGCTGCAAATGCTGCTCAATCTGTGCCAGCAAGGGCAAAGCCAAGCCTTCGTCGAGCGGGGTACGGCGCAGATCCAGCGTTTGCACCCGGGGTGGCTGAGCGCCACCAACCCGCTCCGGCAATGATAAACGCTGATAGCGGCCACAGGCGACATTATGCACACTCTCCAGCGCCGGAGTAGCCGATCCCAAAAGCACGGGGATATCAGCCTGCTGGGCGCGAACCACCGCTAAATCGCGGGCATGATAACGAAACCCCTCTTGTTGCTTAAACGAGGTATCATGCTCTTCATCGATGATGATCAAACCGGGTCGATGCAGCGGTACAAACACCGCTGAACGGGTACCAATCACCACCCGGGCCGCCCCTGATCGTGCAGCCAGCCAGGCATTCAAGCGCTCACGAGCACTTAAAGCTGAGTGCAACACCGCCAGCGGCACTGGCAGGCGACATTCAAAACGTTGCAACAACTGCGGCGTCAGGCTAATCTCCGGCACCAAAACCAAGACCTGCTCACCACGCTGCACAACCCGATCAATTAACTGTAAATACACTTCCGTCTTGCCACTACCCGTGACGCCATCCAGCAGAAAAGCGGCACCCCCCCCTAAAGCGGCCTGGACTTGATCAACAGCCTGTTGTTGCGCAGCGTTTAATGGCGGGGCAGTTGCCGATTTCGCCGCAATCTCAGCGCGGGCTGTGGTGCGAATCGCCCAGCCTTTCTCAACTAACTGCTGCACTGCAGGTAGTGCTTTAGGCACGATAAAGCGCAATTGCTCGGCGTTCAAACCCGCCGCTTGGGCTTGTAATAACTCAGCGACGGCTCGTTGTTTGGGGGCGCGGGCAAGCTGACCTGCAGAGAGTGCCGTCTGTCCGGCAGCCGTCAACTGCCACACGGCTTGGCGCTGGGGGATAGCCGGTTTTCCCTGACGCAATAACGTAGGCAAGGCGGTACTCACCACCTCGCCAGGGGCATGATGATAATAATGCTGCGCCCACAATAACAACCTGAGTTCTGGAGCGGATAATAGCGGTTGCTGATCTAATACCGACAGCGCCCGCTTGAGTCGGGATGAATCGACCGGGCTGTCACTGCGGATGGCACACACCATGCCCACCAGCGTCCGGCGACCGAACGGCAGGCGCAGACGGACACCGGGTTGCAATATTGCCGGATCAGTATCCTTTGGGGGCAAATAATCAAACCAGCGGCGCAGTGGCGAGGGTACAGCAACCCGTAAAATAGTTTTATTCACAGACTATTAGCTATCATACCCACCGCACGATTGGTCGGTGGACACAGTGGATTCGCCTCGGACTATCACACAGACCTCACTGATTCCGCAAGACGATTGAGTCGCGGTTGCATCCAATGCCTCCTGTTCAGCGTAAGCATGAAAACGACGGTGTATTGGCCGAGTGGTTGGGCGAATATATCACAATCAGGCACCGTCAAAATTTTATTAATATCAAAATTTTATTAATCCATCTCATTTTCCAGGGTGATAGCGATGATCAAAACCAAGCGTAGACCGATTAGTGCCGCAGTGATAACCGCATTATTTGTCAGCGGCAGTGCCTTGGCGGTCAGTCATGTGGGTGGCTGTGCGACCTGTTATGCCGAGAACATCACCCTAGCGGCGGCCGATCCCTGTGCCGCCGCTAACCCCTGTGCGGCAGTTGATCCCTGCGCTGCCGCTAACCC
>SKOM01000119.1 GCA_007120095.1 Candidatus Competibacteraceae bacterium
CATGCCATGTACACTCCCGATCCTTATATCCCACCAGATGGTTTGAGCAAACAGGAATATGCCAGCAAGAATGCGAACAGTGATCTCAAGGATGAAGGCGAAGCTACTTTAGTCAATATTGAAATGAAAAAATGCCTGAAGAAAAATGGTGGTATGAACATCGGTGTTGCAGGCGCTCAATCAGATCAATATCAAAAAATTGCCAAGAAATATCCTGATCCTCAAGACAGGGACAAAGCAAGGCAGGAAATCGGTGATATATTCGCTGATAATGAAAACCCCAGTACTGATCCAGACAAAACATACCGCCAATATTATGAAAAAACCTATATTGATTTTTACGAACAACATCATGAAAAAAAAGACCCATGAAAAAAACCATTCGCCCCCTCTGCCTCAAACTTAAACGTTCAGTTTCATTGCAAAGACGATACGAGGTTGATTGAATCATGGAACATTCAGAAATACTTAAATCTGTCGATAAATTGATCACTATGGATGATTTGGCAGTCACTAGAGTGGAAAGCATCTTGTCTGTTAGCCTTATCCATGATGAAGATCATTCCACACCTGCCTATGATTTCTTCAAAGACATTGAACATCATGAAGAATCAGCAGCGAAAAATATCAAAAAAGTTGAATTCAGATCACCAAAAGAAGCAAACAAGCCACAATTTCTGCACATCTTCTTTAAACCGGAATCAGGGATAGACTCCGGAATGATCATCGAACGCTATGGTCAACCAGAGGCGATCGCCGTACCGACTCCACAGGAAAGATTCGGTACGGGGGTCTCGGCAGTGTATTCCTACAAGATTAATAACTGGGAAGTTTCGTTCAGCATCGGCGAATCATCAGACGGCGGTGTGTTGTCAGTCGCCTTATATGGTGGTGGCGGCAAAGCCTCCTGAGCCTGATTCGATAGATTCACAACGCAGTGACCCAGCCATTTACTCGGACGTAAGTCTATTTGGCAATGGGCGAGCGCGCAAGCGGTGCCGTGGCCGAGCACAGTTCAGTGCATCAGAGCGGCCAGACAACCAGCAGAAGCGGTATACTGACCACGACCACCAGTATTTCGAGGGGCAGACCGAGCCTCCAGTAATCACCAAAGCCAAAGCCACCGGGCCCCAAAATCAGCGTGTTGTTTTGATGCCCGATTGGCGTAAGAAAGGCGCAGGACGCACCGATCGCCACGGCCATCAAAAAACTGTCGGGGTTCGCCCCAAGGGCAGTCGCGATGCCCAGGGCAATAGGACACATCACAGCAGCCGTCGCTGCATTGTTCATCACGTCCGAGAGGAACATCGTGGTAATCAAAATCACTGCCAGCGCCACAACCGCATGGCCCTGTGCGACGGTCTCAACAAGGAAACGCGCCAGTAGATGGGCTGCGCCTGTCTCCTGCATGGCACCTGCCACCGGGATCAGCGCGGCCAACAGCACAACCACCGGCCAGTCAACAGCACTGTAGACCTGTCGAGGCGGCACAATGCTGAACATCACCGATGCCAGAACCCCCAGTGCAAAGGCTACTGCCGCTGGAAGCAGTCCCAGCGTGACAGTTGCAATGGCTCCGAGCATGATCACAGCCGAGAAGATTGCCTTGCGCATGTCGGGTATGCGCAGTTCACGCTCCCGCAGAGGAACGCAGCCAGTATCGCTGATGAAATCCGCAAGCACTTCAGACGATCCCTGCATCAGTAACAGATCGCCCGATTTCAGCTTGAGCGAACGCAACCGGATGCGTGGCGGATGCCCCTCGCGCGACACTGCAAGCAGATTGATACCATAGCGCGTGCGCAGGCGCATTTCGCTGGCCGAGCGCCCCACAATGTTCGATCCCGGCAACACAACCAGTTCACGCAGAACGATATCCTCGTCGCGTGCCGTTCCCCCGTCTTTGTCCTCACCTGTCTGCGCGCAGGGGGCTGTCGGTTGGGCATGCTTGTCTTCACTAGACACCTGAGCACCCTTGCCATCCGCTTTCAAAGATGATGTCTGCTGTTCCAACTTGATACCGAAGATCGACAATGCCTCGGTCAGCGCGTCTATTTCAGCCTCCAAGACGAGGACATCCTCAGCGCGGATACGCCGTCGGCCACGGGGCGCGTTCAGGCGCACCTCGTTGCGCACAAGGCTCACGACCTGCGCGCCACTTTCCTCGATTGCGCTTTCAAAATCGTGCAGCGTCATACCCACAGCCTTGCTGTTCTTCGGCACGCGCAACTCGGTCAGGTAAGCACCCGTTTCAAACCCTTCACCAGCGGCAGACTGACGTGCGGGCACCAGCCGCCAGCCGAGTATCGCAACGAAGATGACACCGAGCACGGCCACGGCCACACCAATCGGTGCAAAATCGAACATGGCAAAATACCCGATTCCCGCTTCAGCCCGAAAGCCCGACACAATCAGATTGGGCGGTGTACCGATAAGCGTGGTCATACCACCCAGTATGGTGCCAAAAGCCAGCGGCATCAGCACCTGCCCGGGTGTCAAATTCAACCGTCCGGCAAGCTGCACGGCGATGGGCATGAGCAGTGCCATTGCACCCACATTATTCATGAAACCCGAAAACACCGCCCCGAGTCCCATGAGCGCAAGCATGCCAGTTAACCGCCCAGACTCGCGCGGCAACACAGCACGCGCAAGTGCGTCAACTACACCGCTATTTTGCAACCCCTGGCTGAGCACCAGTACGCAGGCTACGGTGATTACGGCGGGATGGCCAAACCCTGAAAACGCCTCGGCTGCAGGCACCAGCCCAACCAGCACACAAGCCAGCAGTGCCGCAAGTGCCACCACGTCATGGCGAAACCGCCCCCAAAGAAACAAGCCCATTGTCAGGGCGAGGATGACGAATATCAGAATCTGGGCAGCATTCATTTTTTCAACCCGCAGCGCTGCGGTAATCCTGCGCTGAATCTTTGCTACAGCTTATCAGACAACAGCGGCATCACCGCTCCGGCGCCAAGCCGCGCATCCGGTCGAACATCCGCTGTTTGAAGGCAGCATGCAGGCACGGTTCGCGCTCGAAATAGCGATCCCGATCATAAGGATCGACGCGCGAGAAACGCTCCCGGTCGAATGGGTAATCGAAACGATCATATGGTTTCTCATCACTATCAGACTCTGCGAAACGGCCTTGCCGTTGAATCGTGATGTCGGTACTGTGGCCGTCGTGCGTGATGATGCGCTGTCCGTCCCGGTAGCGCGTAACCCAGGATGTGCTCTTGCCCCCGCCGCTTTGCTCAATGACTGCTGTCGATCCGCCATAGCGATAGGTCTCGGCACTTCCGGCACCGATGCTGGCGACGATCACAATGCCAGCGATGATAAAGGCGTTTGTCCTAGCTATTGATCTGTTCGTAATAGTCATCTGCATCTCCGCTAGCGTCTCAATCGACCGTGGTGTTCATGAGGCGGCTGATTCCTGGTGCGCTGTGGAATCGCACGTTGCTCAGTCCGGTTGTGATTAATTGCGCCGAATTGGGCAGTCCGGTTACGATTATCCCCGCAACGCTGTACGGTTCGATTGATGTTGACCCGTCCATCCTGGTAGGTGGTATTGTCATTGCGGTCTCCACACTGATGGGTCAGGTTGATGTTGACCCGTCCCTCCTGGAGGGTGGCGTTGGTGTTGCTCTGGGCCCATGCCGGCATACAGACAATCGCCAGAATTCCGGCAATTGCGAACAGCCGCACTCCGTATATCAAGTTATTCATGTTGCGTTACCTCGTCGGCTGATAATCATTGCCGGGTGAGTGCGCCAATGCCAGTCGGCCGACTGCCTGGCGGATCACCAAGAGGCGCACTCCCGGTAGGGTTGCGTTTGATCAGCGGCGCTGGCGACCCCGTGTACGGCCAAAGTATTGCGACATATCGTATTGGTATTGCCGTACCTTATTGTTGTTAACCTCGCCGGTCTGGACGGTGTGAGCCTGATTCTCCCTGCCCGCCTGGACGGTACGGCTGTAATTCCAATCGCAGTTCTGCTCCACCTGCGCATGGTTGACCGGGTCGGCTTGTATCGTGACCTGAAAACACGGTCCCCGGGTACGATTATGTATCGTATCACCGTAGGCTAAGGGCACAGCGGCCAACACCAGAACACCCAGCGACAAGATTGAAATTTTCATTTCCATACACCTCATTAAGTTAGTTGCGGCAAGAGAATCGGCACCCGGCGCCTAGATGCCGACTCGGTACTCAGTTCCGTGGACGGCCGCGGTGCAAACTGCTGCGATTGGAGCGACCGCGCTGATCCGTTATATTGTAGTTGAAATTGCCGAACTGACCCGCTGCGTTAACGTTGTACTCGCCACGCTGACGGGTACGGTTAGCGTTGTCGTATCCTTCCTGAAAAGTTGCGTTGTCGTTGCGGTATCCCGACTGATAAGTGTCGTTGGTGTTGATCCGACCTTCCTGAATGGTGGTATTCACGTTGGTCTGGGCGAATGCTGAACCACCGAAGCTTATCAGCAGCGCAGCGGCGGTAAACGGCAGCAACTTGGAACTTGCAATTTTCATTTTGTTAATCCTCATCGGCTCTAAAACGTTGACAGATGGATCGGCTTGATTCGTTGGAGTGCTCCTGGACGAATCCGCCCGAGTCACAGGACCGGGTGCCGCGACGAACGCGATTGAATCAATCTCGTCGTCGCAATCAAAATAATCGGAGTAAACTAAACGAACGCTGAATGATGCATAGGATCGCCAGATTCATCGGTGCGCTACTGATTGATCGGGATACGCGTCAAGCACCGTCGTTCAGGGAAGGATGCGGATGCCGTAGACATCCTTTGTGGCGCTTAGTATGGAGTCTGCTGTTACTCAATGTACTGCGGATGATCTCGATGGAGGTACCGCCGCAGCTACCGGCAAAGTAGGCCGTCGACCATAGTGCGCCGCCGTACAGCTTGTTGCGGATCATCCGGCTGGAGACACCCTTAAGGCTATTGACCAGCAACGAGACAGCCACCTTCGGTGGTGAGCGCCGCAGGAATCTCCGGCCTTCAGGCCGGGGAGGATGTCAACAGCACAAATTCCATCAGCAGCAGTGCAGGGAAACCAATATTGATTTACACTTGGAAAGTGTTGGAAGTGTGACCGTTCAGGTACGACTTTGGCTGTTGGATGCATCATCATGAACCTTGATCATACTGCCTATGTATTTCATCAGATTCACATCGACGTTGCCCGAAATGCCACGGACGACTTCAACTTGTTTCACGAGCCGGTAAAATGGCAACTCATTGAGAATAATCCCTTTCAAGGCCCTATCGTTCTGGGTTTTCAACTGGAGTCCCTGCTTGAATCTCATATCAAAAAACACCGCAAAGCGCATAACGAAGAGGGACTAATTGAAGATCACCGACTAAGATTCAGTAACTACCAGTTTAATTTTGCCAATGCGGTAAAACCCGGTGATCATGTAGAAATAGAGATAAAAAAATCGCAATTTAAAGTAACTAATGACCAACCTATTCTTAGCAATAGAGTAGTCGTTAAAGCAAATGATACGCTTACATTAACAGGCTACAAAAAAGAGACACAGAATGCTTTATATCTTGCCGATGCTGATCGTTCAATTTGGGCCGGTCTAAGGAAATGCCCTGATCGCTCTGTGCTGCCCGCAAGCGGATATTTTTTAAAACGCAAATATATTAACGTCAGCAATAGTAAGAATTTTTTGTGTGGATCACTTGTTGATCAACAGATGTATTTCGACGATTTGGAAGAAAAAACAATCTTCCCGGAGATTTTTCCATGCAGTCTGATTTCATGTGCATTACTGGAAAAAGCCTGGTTAAATAAACATGATTTTAAGAAAAATCCTATGGTTTATTCTTCGCACAAAATTTCAGTTGATCGTCACTGTCTAGGCAAACTGAAAAGCAATAGCTGTTTAAATATCCTAGTCAGCGCTGTTAATAACGAATCCACCTCTTTCCATTGTTATGGCGTCATTGACGATGACTGCCTGCTTTTTAGAGCAATAATCGCTTTGTTACCTCTCAAGTCCATTTTAAACAGTTTGTTGTTCTCGGATCGGTGATTCATACCCGGCCCGCGTTGGTCGAATTCTGCCCGACCGTACAACTCCAGAACCAAAGATCCGCGGTCACAATCCAGAACAAAGTCGACGCCTAGGTAACCCAGAGGAATCGCACTGTAGCAGCGTGAGGCAATATGTAACCGCTGTTCCTAAAAACCTAAGCAACTTTGTTTAGGTTTTTAGGAACAGCCGAAAAGTCCGATGAACTGATACAGCACGGCGGCGGCGAGCGCCGAGGCAGGGATGGTAAGCAGCCAGGTGAGGACAATGCGCTTGACGACCTCCCAGCGTACCGCTGAGAGGCGTCGGCTCGCTCCGACACCCATGATCGCACTCACCGAGACATGCGTGGTACTGATCGGCAGACCCAACAGGCTGGCACCATAAATAACGCCGCCGGAGGTTGCATCCGCAGCAAACCCGTCCACCGGCTTGATATTAGCGATACGCATACCGGTGGTGCGGATCACTTTTCTGCCGCCCAGGTAGATGCCTATGCCGATCAATGCAGCACAGCTTGCCGTCACCCACAAAGGCACGACGAAGTCTGAGGTCACGCCCGCAGCAAGCAGTCCCGCAGAGATGACGCCGGCCGCGTTCTGGGTATTGTTCATGCCGAAACTGAAGCTCAAAAAGCCGGTGGACAGAATCTGTCCGCGCGAAAACAGCCTGGTTGCACTGCTCGGGTACCAATTTTTAAAAAGGTTAAGCAGAATGAGCACAATGACGATCCCGCCGACCAAACCCGCAAGCGGCGATACGATAAGGCCGGTTGTGACGCGGATCAGACCCTCCCAGGTAATGGCGGCGAACGTGTGTGCTGAGGCACCCGCGCCGATGATACCGCCGACAATAGAATGAGTCATACTCACCGGCATGCCCGTATAAGTGGCAAACGCGGTCCAGACGATCGCGCCTGTGATGGCGCTCAGCACCACCGGCACGGTCATGAACTCGGAGCTGATGAGACCGGTACCGATGGTTCTGGCCACCTCGCTACCGGCAAAAGCGCCAAGGAAAGTCATCGCTGCGGCCAGGAGCACCGCCTGGTTCGGCGACAGGGCGCGACAGGAGATGGATGCAGCGATTGAATTAGCACTGTCGTTAGCGCCGATGTAGTAGGCATACACCCACCCGAGCGCGATGATCAGCAGCGGAAGCGCAATCTCCATGGGCTATGAGGCCTTTACCAGAATACTCTCGACCGTGTCACTTAAGGCTTGGTATGTGTCAACAACCTCTTCCAGGTCGGCAAAAATGTCCTTCCAGGTAATGATGACCAGAGGGTCAGGTTTCTCGCGGAACAGCCGCTCAATCGAGCGCTGGAAAATCTCATCACCTTCATCCTCGCACTGGTGAACCGCGACGACCAGGCGTCTGGTTTCAGCAGAAATCGCCCGGTGGGCAAGCTGGCGCACCAAGGTGTCGGCCTCCCGCGCTGTACGCACGATGAGCGCCGCGAATTCATCAAACTCGGGTCGTTTTTCCCTTATATGGTACAAGCGGATATTGGTAATGGCGTTTTCGATCAGGTCGACAATATCGTCAAGCTTTTGGGTCAGCAGGTAGATATCCTCTCGATCCAGTGGCGTGACAAAAGTGGCGTTGACTTGATCGAGGATCGTATGCGTAATATCATCGGCCTCGTGCTCGATCACCTTGGCGCGTTTGGCATGGTGCGCTACATTATGAAAATCTCCTGCGAGCTCGCGCAAGACAAAGGCCACCTCGATCTGTTTTTCAGAAAGGGCGGCAAAAGCATCGAAGAATGAGGGTTGCTTAGGGAGAAAGAAGCGCATCTTCTAGTACCACACGCCGGTGCGGCGCCAGCGCGGAGGTATCCGGACATGTGGAACGGACGGCGCGCGCCATTCCGGCGGGCCGCGCCACGGCATCACTCCCTTACCTCCGGCCAGTTCCGACAGTCGCTTCACCCTTTCCTCCGTCGGAGGATGGGTGCGCAATAACGACGGCTCCGGAATACGGCGGCCGGGAAAAACGATCTCCTCCCAAAACCGTCCGGTGATGCGTTCCAGCTTGAGCAAAGCCGAGATCAGTCCGTGGGGGTCGCCCGTCAAGCGCACAGCTCCAAGATCGGCATTGTATTCCCGGCTCCGCGACAGCGCAAGCTGCATCAGACTCATCATGGTCGGCGACAGGGCTAAGATCAGCGGTACGGCAAGCGGAACCGTGGCCTGCCCCGCTATCACCATGGGCAGATACAAAATCAGCAGAAACATGCCAACATAGGAAGAAATGGTCGTGATCCGTGCCATCACATCGGCAAGACCCATGATCCAAAGATCCCGGTTGGCGATATGGCTGATCTCATGCGCCAGTACGCTAGCCAGTTCCCGTGCATTGAACACGCGTAGCAGACCGTCGCTGATCGCGATAGCCGCATCCCCACCACGTCCGACGGTGAAAGCGTTTGGCAACGCACTCGCCACGTAATAAAGTTCGGGGGGCTGCGGGAGTTCGGCCTGTTGTGACAGCCGCTCAACCAGTGCCGTACCCTCAGGAAATTCTGCCGCCGTCAATCGGCGTGCACCATACAACGCCAGGATCGTGCCCTTCGACAACCCTGGCGAAAAGATCAGCAGCGCAACGAAAGCAACGATCATCCACCCGGCAGCGGAGTCGCCCCAGATCATCCAGGTGCAGAGCGCGCCAAGCCCCGCCATGCCGGCAATCAGCAAGGCGGACTGAACCAGATTGCGCATTTTGTGCTGTTTTGTTGGGTTCATGAGGTTGCGGTTACCCGCCTAGATTCCCATAAGAACCTAAACTAACAAGAAAAAGTTCACTCGTCAACTTAACAACCAGTCAGAGTACCCCGTGGATTGCGGGATGCCCCCCTGGAATGCCTGTAGCGATCTTTAACGGCGGGTGGGCAGGCGGCGCAGGATCGCCCGCACCAGATAATGACCGGGGAAATAGACGACGCAAGCGGTTACCACCGACAACAGAATCAGATAGACCCCGTGGGGCATCCAGGTCTGTTCGATATGAAATGGGGCAAATGCAAAGTTGATATTGCGTTCGCGATCACTCCACAGCCAGGCTGCAACAATCAACACGGTACCGATCAGGCACTGCAACCACACACCGCGATGGTCATAACCATTGCGCCAGCACATCCAGATCATAAAAAACGGCAGCCAGACATGGTAAAGTGAGGTCAGTCGAGCAATTAACGGGATTTCCGCGTTAAACATGTAGCCGGTGATGCCAGTGACGCTGCCACCGACCAACAGGCCGATTAACAGATCGAGCAACCAGACAATCCCGATGAGCACAACCGTGCCGATTTGGCTTGACACCAGCAGGACATTTGGCATCCAAACCGCGTACAGCACCACAAACTGCGCCACGTTGCACAGCCAGAAAAAGTTCTGGGATCCGTAGTGAACCAGGATGGTCGGCACCCAGAAAGCGATCCACAGCGTGAAGGTCACCCGTGCAACCAGCGGCAATGGCTCTCGGTTCACCGGCGATTGCTCCGTTGCAGCCTAACTTTGTTCTTTACGCCAACGGCTGTTGAAGTCTAATACATGCGCCAGTAACGCCCCTGCCAGGGCCAGTGCAATCCAATGCCAGCCGCCACCGACCAGCGCTATCCGTAGCGCCACTAATAAACACGCCCCAGACAATAGATTGCCAAGTAAACCGGGCAGTGGAATACCATGCCAGTTACGGAAAAACACCAGAAAGGCCGCCTCCGCCACGACAAAGGCCAGGATCAAGTCGATAATCTGGCCGCTGCTGAACAGTTCGTCTATGGTGATCATGGCGATTTAAACCCTGGCCAGACCCAGCAAATGCGCCATGTCTTTGAAGAAGATCCGGATGTGGGCTAAGGGTTTGGCACGCACTAACTTCTTATGCATATAGGCTTGCCAGGTGAGCTGTTGCACATCGGGGTCACGGCAGATACTGACAAAGCGTTCACGGCGTTTATCGCTGGAATACCAAAAGCGCTGCAAAATCCCGAGAATAAAAAACACTCGACCATGGGCTTTCATGAAACGCTTACGGGCATGTTTTAAAGCCTTGGCTTTGCCTGTAGTGAGTAATTCGTCCACCGCTTCGGCGGCCAGTTGCCCGCCGTACATGGCGTAGTAAATCCCCTCGCCGGAAGCCGGTGCCACGACTCCCGCTGCATCACCGGCCAGCACCACATCACGGCCATTATCCCAGCACTTCAGCGGACGCAAGGGAATCGGAGCCCCCTCACGGCGCAGGGTAGTCATCTTGTCCAGCCCGGTGTCGGCCTTTAAGGCGCTGACCGCACTGCGCAGGGAAAAGCCCTTATTGGCCGAACCGACGCCGATGCTGGCGGTTTTGCCGTGGGGGAAAATCCAGGCGTAGAAATCCGGTGACAACCGCCCTTGATAATACACATCGCAGCGGCTGGCATCGAAATTAGCGTCGGGCGTGTCTGGAGATTCAATAATCTCATGGTAGGCAAACACAAACGGCATTTTTTCAGCGCCGGGGATGCACTGTTGCGCCACCTTGGATTTAGCCCCATCGGCACCGATGACGGCACGGGTGCGAACGGTTTGTGTCTCGCCGGAAGAGTCCTGAAACTGTACAGTCGTCACTCCCTCGGCATCACGATCCACCCGCTCAAACGTGCCGGTTTGACGCTCAGCCCCGGTTGTGACCGCCCGTTGTCGCAGCCATTCATCAAACGTATCCCGATCCACCATACCGACATATCCGCCCTCGATGGGCATATCAACAGCCTGGTTAGCCGGTGACACCATGCGGGCCGAACTGATCCGAGCCACGATCAACGATTCAGGAATGGCGAAATCTTCGATCAGCCGTGGTGGAATCGCTCCGCCGCAGGGCTTGATGCGCCCGTCGCGGTCGAGTAACAACACAGCGCGTCCACTGCGAGCGAGCTCGGTGGCAGCGGTCGAACCGGCCGGCCCACCGCCGACCACAACTGCATCATAAATCTTAGCGTTAACCATCTATACACTACCGTTGGCTGGTTGAACTGACAGCAGAAACAGATGCCTGGTCATTGGCCACCCCAGGAGGATGATCACGGGCGGCGGCGGTCACCCGCGCCGCCAACATCCCAGCAACCAGGAACAATAACGCTTCTGCGGTAAATACTGTGGCATAAGACACCACGGGGGAATTGAATAAATAACGGGTTAAGTCTATAGAGGCTGTGCCTAATAAACCACCAAGACCAAAAGCCAGTGCTTGAGCCGCACCCCATAGACCCATGCGCACCCCCTCACGCCGCGCCCGTCCTGCGGCCACCAGACCCATCATCGACCAGATGGCGGCCACGGCAAAAGCGCCTAAAGCTGTCCCCATCAGAAATACGGACAGATGCAGCGGCCATGCCGGACCGACAAAACCGGATACTGCCAAGCTGAATAAACCGGCCGATGAGGCGATACAACCGCCAATCATCCACGCCCGCATGGTACCGATGCGAAATACGGAGCCTCCTGCAATAGCGACCAGCATCATACCCAGCAAAATACCACCGTTTTGTACCCCGGATAATCGAGTTGATTCACCAGGGGTCAAACCGAATACGGTACCGGCGAACGGCTCAAGAATTAAATTCTGGGCACTGAAGGCGAACATGGAGACAAATACAAACAGGGCAAAACGCCGCGCATCGGGTTCGTCCCATACCTGCTGTAAGGCTTCACGAAAACTCGGTTGTGGGGACTGCGGGGTAGGCTGCTCAGCAGGTTGGGGCGATTCGCCGACTGGGTGATTGGCTGTACTAGGCTCCACCCGCCAAATGGCGGCTAATGTCAGCAAAAATGCACAGCCCGCCACGACGGAGGTTACGGCAACCAGGCGTGTGGTGGAAAAAGGATCGAGAAACATACTGGCGAGCAAGGTGGTAACGATAAAACCGATCAGCATCATCAGCCAAACGATGGTGGCGGCTGCCGAACGGCGCTGCGCGTCTACGCGGGTCGCCAGTAACACCAATAGCGAAGTCCCGGCAGCACCCACACCTAAACCAATCATGACAAAGGCCATCACGGCCAGAGCAATACCCGCAGCCGGATTGACCTCCATCCATGCAATGGCTGTCGCCGCACCGATCCCTCCCAAAGCCAGCACCGCCATACCCCCAATAATCCATGGGGTACGCCGTCCGCCAACATCCGAACCGTAACCCAAACGCGGGCGAAAAATTTGAATGGCGTAGTACAGCGCTACGAGCGCACCGGGTAGCACCGCTGGCAACAGTAATTCAACAATCATCACGCGGTTAAAGGTTGAAGTGGTCAATACCACCACCGAGCCTAGGGCAGTTTGTACCAGTCCCAGGCGGACAATACCCAGCCATCCTAGTACATTAGTCAACCCATCACCCCCTCTGCAGTCACCACCGGACGCAGCGCGAAAGCGGTAATCATCATGCCGGTGACATACAAGCTGACGCCGGTGGCGTTATACCACGGGGCTAGCTCGCGGGGTTGACGCAG
>SKOM01000170.1 GCA_007120095.1 Candidatus Competibacteraceae bacterium
ACATCGCGGCCGGTGATCCGTCCGTAACGGGTTTCCACCCCGATGATGGCAACGATAATCTCCGGCGGCACTCCATAGACTTGCTCAGCACGCGCCAAAGTATCGGCATGTTCTTGCCAGAAGGCGACTCCGCCTTCGATACGCTGACGATCCAGAAAAATGTCCCGATACTCATGCCAGACCAGTACACGCTCAGCCGGGCGAGTCATGCGGGCGATGATATCGTCACGAAATTGCACCTGGCTGAACACTCTCAGCAGTTGAGTACGGTCAAAACCATGTCGGTCGACCATTTCATCAATAAAGGCGCGCACCTCAGGCCGAAGTGCCGCGCCGTCAAGGGCGGTCGTGTTGCTGGCCACCGTCTGCGCGGCCACCTGGGTATTATCAATGAGTGATGACTCTCCCGACGGTAACTCTGCGGGCGATGATTCCGCAGGGCGGTTTTCAGCAGCCGCTTGTGCCACTGCAAGATGAGGTTCCAAAGAACAAGCGCTAAATAGCGCCAACACCAGTAGAGCTGAACATACCCACCCGAATCTGTAGTAGCCTGAGCAAAAAACGTAAGGTGTCATGATTAATTCCGAGTCAAGTCCGAAAACGGTGCGTCGCAATGTGCATCAGCATACCGAATCCCGCCATAATCGTCACCAAGGCGGTACCTCCGTAACTGATCAAAGGTAAAGGTAAACCGACAACGGGCAACAGGCCGCTGACCATACCTATATTTACGAATACATAGATAAAAAATATCATGATTAAGCTGCCTGCTAACAGGCGAGCGTAGACGGTTGTAGCGCGTAAGGCAATGAACAGGCCACGAACCACTAAAAACAAATACACGCCGATCAGTATACCAACGCCAATCAGGCCGAATTCTTCGGCAAACACGGCGAAGATAAAATCAGTGGAACCCTCCGGGAGGAATTCGAGCTGTGACTGGGTGCCATTCAACCAGCCTTTTCCATACAACCCCCCAGAACCGATGGCTATCTTGGACTGGATAATATTCCAACCGGCACCGAGGGGATCACTCTCAGGATTGAGAAAGGTCAGCACCCGCTGACGCTGGTAATCGCGCATCCCGAGCTGCCAGAACAAGGGGGCTGCCGCAGCCACCAAGGCGGCCAACACCATAATCAAGCGCCAGCTTACTCCCGCAAGAAATAACAAAACGACTCCCGTCATCGCTACCAGCAAGGCGGTGCCCAGATCCGGTTGCTTAAGAATCAGCAACACGGGCAATAGAATAATCACCACTCCGACAATCAAATACGGCCAGCGCGGTGGCAAAGGTTTAGTCGTCAGATACCACGCCAACATCATGGGTACCGCGAGTTTCATCAGTTCCGAGGGTTGAAACTGCACAATGCCTAAATTCAGCCACCGTTGGGCACCCTGCCGCACAGTGCCAAACAGCAGCACGGCTACCAGCAACAGAATGCCAGCACCATATAACCAGGGCGTCAATTGGCGCAGGTAGCGCAGCGGAACCTGAGCAACAGCAACCAGCACGACGAAACCCAGGCCCAGATGCGCAACTTGCCGCAACAGCAAACCGAGGTCTTGCTGGCTGCTGCTGTAGAGCACAATCAGGCCGATGAGTGCCGCGCTTAACAAACCCAATAGTAGGGGCGTGTCGAGATGCAGCCGCGCCAAGGGATCCAGTGTGATGCGCGGCTCAGGATCGACGGCGCTGCGTTCATTCAGAAAGATCAGCGGTCTCGCTCCATAATTCAAAGTACCCATCAAGAACCTGGCGCACTATGGGAGCCGCTACGGCGCTGCCGCCGCCGCCATGTTCAACGATGGCGGCGATGGCAATCCGGGGCTTATCAGCCGGTGCATAGGCAATAAACAGGGCATGGTCATGCAGGTGACGGGGTAAACGATCAGCATCGTATTCTTCATCCTGAGCTAATCCGAACACTTGTGAGGTGCCGGTTTTGCCTGCAATGTGGTAATCCAGCCCTTGCCCGATGCGCCGCGCCGTGCCCCGACGACCATGCACAACCTCGATCATGGAGTGGTTGATATACCGCCAGCCGGTTTGATCGTCATAGTTCACCGGCGGCAAAGACTCGGCCCCGGTCAGCGCGTAACCCTGACCATTTTGCCCTTGTGTGGCATACAGTAACCGCGGCCGAAAACGCTGTCCACGCATGGCCAGTGCTGCCGTGGCATGAGCGAGCTGCAACGGGGTAGTCAACATATAACCTTGACCGATGCCGGCAATCACTGTTTCCCCGGTGTACCATGGCTGATTGTGTACCCGGCGTTTCCATTCCGGTGAGGGGATCAGACCTGCACGCTCGCCAACAAGATCAATCCCGGTACGGTGGCTGAAACCAAACTGAGTCAAATGTTCATACAGGCGTTCGATGCCCATATCCAAGGCCAGTTGGTAATAGTACACATCACAGGATTCAGCCACCGCCCGGGTCATATTGACCGTGCCGTGGCCGGTACGCAGCCAATCGCGAAACCGTCGCGATGATTGTCCGGGGAGGGTAAAATAACCCGGACAATACACTGAGCGGTTTTGGTCGGCCACCCCCGTCGCCATGCCAGCGACACTCATCATCGGTTTAATCGTTGAACCAGGCGGATAAGCCCCTAACAGCGCCCGATTAAACAAGGGTCGCTCAGGGTCAGTGTTCAAAGCACGGTAGTCCGCATGACTGATACCATTGACAAATAAATTAGGGTCATAGTCCGGGGTGCTGACAAAGGCCAATACTTCGCCATTACGCGGGTCGATGGCGACAATCGCCCCACTCTGTTCCCCCAAAGCCCGTTTGGCATGATTTTGCAACCGGACGTCGAGAGAGAGATACAGGTTCATACCTGGCACCGGAGGGGTTTTATCCAGCACCCGCAATACCCGACCTTGGGCATTGGTTTCGACCCGCTGGTGTCCGACTCGGCCACGCAGTAAATCTTCGTAAGACCGCTCAATGCCGGTTTTACCAATATGCGTGGAACCGGCGTACTGACTGGTGTCGATAACCTGCATTTCGCGTTCATCAATGCGACCAACATAGCCTACGGTGTGCGCCACCTGCGAACCAAGCGGGTAATAACGGGTCAGATCCGCTTGAATGGTCACTCCCGCCATACGATGCAAATCAACCGACAGCCGAGCGACCTCGTCTTCAGATAGATTAAAGCGCAGCGGTACCCCGCTGTAAGGGGCACGGTTACGGCTAAGGCGGAAAAACCGATCCACATCCATCGGTTCAATCGTGACCAGGCCGCGCAGTTGTCCTAGCGTTGCTTCAAAACCGTCTTCTAATTGTTCGCGCACGACTTCCAGACGATGTGACGGCAGATTGCCCGCCAGCAACACGCCATTACGATCATAAATCAAGCCACGCGTGGGTGGCAGGGGTTGCAAGCGCATCCGGTTGCTGTCTGCAAGCGTGGTGAAATGCTCATGCTGCATGACTTGTAACTGTGCCATACGACTGCCTAACAATAATAAAGCCGCACAGACCAGCAGCAGCACCAGCAGCAGGCGCCGCTCAGTAATCTGGTACTCTAAACGCATGTTCTTACCACGAGGTAATTTATGCCCCTGAGAGTCATTAGGAGGCATGGCATGCCGGTCGCCCTTACTTTGGAAGATTGCATTATGAGCCTGCCGTTGTCTCACTCGCTTCACACACTCATTCGATACGATAATGACGCCGCACATCACGCAGTGCAATAAGGATAATCGGCCACAGTAACGCCCCACTCAGCGCTGGGGCGAAGAACCACCAATCCGTTGGTGGATAACCCATAACACCGTCGATCCAAGACAATAATAACCGTCCGGCCATCAGGAACAACAGGATAATCAGTGCCTGTTGCCATATAGGAAACAAGCGCACCTGGCGGTAGCCTTTGATCGCACAAAATGCCCAAATACCGTACACCAGAGCATGCTGACCTAACAATACACCTTGGCCGGAATCGACCAGCAGCCCCAGCAACCAGCCGGTGGCAATACCCACACGGTGGGGTAATGCCATGCACCAGTAGATCAGTATCAACGCCAACCAATCGGGCTTGAAGGGTTGCACCCATGGCGGCATAGGCAAGCTGTCGAGTATAAATCCAGCGGCCAAGGTCAAGATAATAACCCAGCTCCCTGGTTGGCTAATCCACAGCATATCAGTGCGGATCGTCGATTATCGCATCGCGCACCGGATAGCCGACCAGATCCAGTATCAAGACTTCGCGAATGCGATCCAGTTGAGCGGTAGGATACGCCTCAATCCGGGCAAAAGGACTGCCAGGGTCGAATTCCACGGAGGTGACAACACCTACGGGGTGCCCGTGCGGAAAACGTCCACCCATGCCCGAGGTGATTAACAAATCCCCCACTTGCACATCGTAATTATTGGGCACATAAGGCAGTTGCAAGCGTCGGTAATCTCCCGTACCGACCGCCAGGGTACGCAGGCCATTGCGGTTGACTTGAATGGGCAGGGCGTGATTGGGGTCGGTGATTAAAATCGCTGTCGAGTTCAGTGGATTAGCGTACACGATTTGTCCGACAACCCCGCGTTGATCCAGTAGCGGCTGACCCACTTTCACCCCTTGTACCTGCCCGCGATTAAGCAATATCCGGTGCCGGTAAGGATCACTGTCCACAGTCAGCAACTCCGCGATCAACACCCGCTCACGCATCTGTGCCGCCGAATCCAGCAGGGTGCGCAAACGGCGATTTTCCACCTCTAAAGAAGACAGTCGCTGAACCTGCGCGCTCAGCAGAAGCTGCTGGTGGCGCAAGCGCTGGTTTTCATGAATCAATGCCTGCTGGTCAATCCATAAGTGGTGCAGACGCTGACCGGCATCGACGGGAAAGCGGATAGCCAACTGCAAAGGATAAACCAGGGTCGCTAGCGCGCCACGCACCGGTTGCAAATACACGGTGCGGTGGTCAAGCAGCATGATGACCAACGACACAATGACCACGACCACCAACTTGAGGTTGAGAACCAGCTCAGGATTTAACCATGGCCTTTCGGGAGTCACCTGGGACAAAATGAAGCTCTAAACAAGGCGCACAGCGACGTAGGATTACTCGGTTGCAAACACATCAGGCCCGTACTCATCGATCATCTCCAGTACCCGCCCGCCACCTCGGGCAACGCAGGTCAAGGGATCTTCAGCCACCACCACGTTCAGCCCCGATTCTTCCATAATCAGTTTATCCAAATCCCGCAGCAAGGCTCCCCCCCCCGTTAAAACGATACCACGCTCGGCCACATCGGCAGCCAGTTCCGGCGGTGTGGCCTCCAGCGCCAGCTTCACTGAGCTCACAATGGCCGATAACGGCTCTTGCAGGGCTTCGAGAATCTCATTGCTGTTGAGGGTGAAACTGCGCGGCACCCCTTCAGCAAGATTACGACCTTTGACATCAATTTCGCGCACCTCGCTGCCAGGGTAAGCGCTACCGATCTCGTGCTTGATGCGCTCGGCGGTAGGCTCACCGATCAGCATACCGAAATTACGGCGCACATAGTTGATAATGGCGTCATCGAAACGATCCCCTCCCACCCGCACCGATGAGGAATAAACAATGCCGTTCAGGGAAATCACAGCAACTTCTGAGGTACCACCGCCGATGTCAAGCACCATAGAACCGCGTGCCTCATCGACCGGCATGCCGGCACCAATCGCTGCCGCCATCGGTTCGGGAATCAGATAGGTTTCGCGTGCCCCCGCGCCTATCGCCGACTCGCGAATAGCACGGCGCTCAACCTGAGTCGAACCGCAAGGCACGCAAATCAGCACCCGCGGACTGGGGTTAAAAAAGCGCCGAGAGTGTACTTTGCGAATAAAATGCTGGAGCATTTTTTCAGTGACCACAAAATCGGCGATGACACCGTCTTTAAGGGGCCGGATTGTGGTCAGATTGCCGGGGGTACGACCCAGCATACGTTTGGCCTCTATCCCCACGGCGGCAACGGTACGCGGCCCACCGCGATTGACGTCTTGATGAACCGCCACTACCGAGGGCTCATCGAGAACGATGCCGGCCCCGCGTACATAAATCAGGGTGTTGGCTGTACCCAGATCAATGGATAAATCATTGGAGAACAGACCTCGAATACGTTTGAACATGCTGAATTATTTGCCCGGAACAGGGTTGGAGTTTAAGAATTATAAGTTACCCAATACTTGGTGCAACACTTTCGGTGTGCTAGTTTAAGGGAATTTTGCCGCGCTGTATAACCACACGCTACATCCTGATCCGGAGAGTAATTAACCATGCAAGCCGACGAGGTGCGTCATATCGCCCATCTGGCTCGTCTCGCCATTGATGAGACAGCAATTGCTGACTACGCCCGAGAACTCAGCGCCATCCTTGATCTGGTGGCGCAGATGAATCGCATTGACACTACCGGTATTGAGCCGCTGGCTAACCCGCTTGACCAAGTGCAACGGCTGCGCCCCGATGAGGTCACCGCGACCGACCAACGCTCACTGTACCAGCAGCAAGCGCCCCAAACCGAACAGGGCCTGTATTTGGTCCCCAAAGTGATTGATTAGGCGCACCACCATGTTGAATTACAGTATCCGGCAGCTGGGTCAAGCCTTGCGCCACCGTGAATTCTCGGCCAGCGAGCTCACCGAAGCGCTGTTGCAACGTATTGAACAGTTTAATCCTGCGCTGAACGCTTTTATCAGTATCACCCCCGAACAGGCACGAGAGCAAGCGTCCACAGCCGATGCCCGACTCGCAGCCAATACGGGCGGGCCGTTAACCGGTATTCCACTGGCCCACAAGGATTTGTTTTGCACCGCCGGGGTGCGCACAACCTGTGGATCGCGCATGCTGGCTGATTTCATTGCCCCTTACGATGCCGCCATAGCCGAGCGCTGCCAAGCGGACGGCATGGTACTGCTGGGCAAGACCAATATGGATGAATTCGCCATGGGATCCAGCAATGAAAACAGCTTTTTTGGTGCAGTGCGTAATCCTTGGGATCGGCAATGCGTGCCCGGCGGCTCTTCCGGCGGTTCAGCGGCGGCAGTCGCCGCTCGCTTGGTACCGGTAGCGACCGGCACCGATACCGGCGGCTCGATTCGCCAACCGGCTGCCTTCACCGGTGTGACCGGCCTTAAACCTACGTATGGCCGTGTTTCTCGTTGGGGCATGGTGGCCTTTGCCTCCAGCCTCGATCAAGGCGGCATGTTAGCCCGCAGCGCCGAAGACTGCGCTTTGGTCTTACAGGCCATCGCCGGCTTTGACGCCCGCGACTCCACTTCGGCGCAACACGCCGTACCGGATTACAGCGCGACTTTAGATGACGATCTCCACGGCTTAACTATCGGTTTACCCAAGGAGTACTTCAGCACCGGTCTGGACAGCGACATTGAGCAGCGTATCCAAGAGGCCATCGATGAATATCGCAAACTGGGGGCAGATTTTCGCGAAATCAGTTTGCCCAGCAGTGCGTTGGCTATCCCCGCCTATTATGTGGTCGCGCCAGCGGAAGCTTCCAGCAATCTGGCCCGCTACGATGGCGTCCGCTACGGCTATCGTTGTGAACACCCTCGCGATCTGTTGGATATGTACACGCGTTCACGCGGCGAAGGCTTTGGCACTGAAGTTAAACGCCGGATTATGATCGGCACTTACGCCCTATCCGCCGGCTATTTCGATGCTTACTATCTTAAGGCACAACAAATCCGCCGGTTAATTCGCGAGGATTTTCAAAACGCTTTCCAGGAAGTCGATGTGATACTGGGGCCGACGACGCCCACGACCGCCTTCGCCCTGGATACGCAAACAGATGACCCGGTCACTATGTATCTCAATGATATTTACACGGTTGCCGTGAATTTGGCGGGGTTGCCGGCGTTATCGCATCCCGTGGGTTTCGTCGCTCAGCGTCCGGTCGGTCTGCAACTCATCGGTAACTACTTCAATGAGGGGCGGCTACTCAACAGCGCTCACCGTTATCAACAGGTCACCGACTGGCATCAGCACCTACCCCCTGGTTGTGCCGACTCAGTTCACCAATAGGTATTCATCATGCAATGGGAAACTGTCATCGGGCTGGAAATTCACGCCCAGCTCGCCACTCGCAGTAAAATTTTTTCTGGTAGTGCGACCACTTATGGCGCACCACCGAACACTCAGGCTGATGCAATCGACCTTGGTCTGCCTGGCGTGCTGCCGGTACTCAACGCCGAAGCGGTACGCATGGCGGTCTGCCTGGGGCTGGCTATTCAGGCGGATATCGCCCCGCGCTGTGTTTTTGCCCGTAAAAATTATTTTTACCCGGATTTGCCTAAGGGGTATCAGATCAGCCAGTATGAACAACCGATTGTCAGCAATGGGCGTCTTGAGATCGAATGGGATGAGGGGCAACGCAAAACCATCGGTATCACTCGCGCCCATCTTGAAGAAGACGCCGGCAAATCGCTGCACGAGGATTTTCATGGTCTGACGGGTATCGATCTCAACCGGGCAGGCACCCCACTGCTGGAAATCGTTTCAGAACCGGATTTGCGCTCAGCGCGTGAGGCCATAGCCTATATGAAACAACTGCACCAACTGGTGCGTTATCTGGGTATCTCTGACGGTAATATGCAAGAGGGTTCATTCCGTTGTGATGCCAATGTCTCCGTGCGTCCCTCAGGCCAGACCCGGTTCGGTACTCGCACAGAAATTAAGAATTTGAATTCGTTTCGCTTTGTTGAGCAAGCCATTGACTTTGAGGTTGAACGCCAAATCAGTGTGTTGGAAAGCGGCGGTTCGATCATTCAGGAAACCCGTTTATTTGATCCCGCACGCGGCGAAACCCGTTCCATGCGGGGCAAGGAAGAAGCCCATGACTATCGCTATTTCCCCGACCCTGATCTGTTGCCCGTAGTGCTCGACGCGGCGTTTATCGAAGCAGTGCGTGAGCGCCTGCCAGAACTCCCCGATATCCGCCGCCAGCGCTTTATCAGCGAACATGGCCTTTCCCCTGCTGATGCAACACAGCTCACCGCACAACGCGCCTGGGCTGATTACTACGAAACCGTAATTCAGTCCTTAGATGCCAGGGCAGCCAAATTAATCGCTAACTGGATGCTGGGTGAACTCGCCGCACTGCTTAACCGCTGCGATCTGGAAATTAGTGCTAGCCCCATAAGTTCTGAGCAGCTCGCCGGTTTATTGCGGCGTTTGCAAGACGGCACGCTGTCTGGCAACCTGGCTAAAGAGGTGTTTGAGGCACTAAGTCACAGCGATGATGACGCCGACAGCATCATTGAGCAGCGAGGACTGCAACAGGTATCCGACACCGCAGCGATTGAACAGGCGCTAGATGCTATACTGGCGGCTCATCCAGAACAGGTCGAGCAATACCGGGCAGGCAAAACTAAAGTTAAGGGCTTTTTTGTCGGTCAAGTTATGAAAGCGTTCAAAGGTAAAGCCAATCCGCAAACCATCAATGCGCTGCTGGATCGCAAACTCTCGCCTTGACTGGATGAGCACTCTCAATCCGTGTTGTTAGCCTGCGGTGTGGATGCCGATGAATGCCTTGCTGAATCAATTCTGGATGATCTGTCTATTGCGCAGCGGCCCACAGGATCTGCCTGCGGCTTACCCACTGCTTAAATTGGCGTTGTTCGCCTATGGCCTGAGCGGGCTGGTGTTCCTGTTAGGGGGTGTCGGCGATTTGGGCTTGTCACAAGCCGTTCTGTTGGTGGCTGTCGATATAGCATTGCTGGCAGGGCTGACCTATTTGATACTCCATACAGTTGATCACTTACCCCGTTTCACGCAAACCCTGACCGCATTAGTCGGCACCGGGGCACTGTTGCAATTTATCGCCTTACCCTTGGGCATGTGGTTTGTTCGCGCGCAAGCCGCCGGGGCTTCAGGCCAATTCCCAGCGCTGCTGTGGCTGCTGCTGATGATCTGGAGCTTAATCATCACCGGGCATATCCTGCGTCACGCGTTGTCGGTGTCTTTCGGCATCGGCATACTCTGTGCCCTGGGTTATGTGTTTATCTCTTGGGCTGTGGCCGAACAGATCGTAGTCGGGATGTAACCCGCCTATAGGTCGGCGTCCAACCGTAATTGTCCAGAGCATCGACTTCGGTGCCACGGTTCACCAAACGCACCACCCGCTCATAATCTCCTTTATCAGCGGCTACCATCAGCGGCGTCCAACCTTGAGCGTCACGGGCATCAATATCCTCCCCGGCAAACCACACCAACCAAACCACCGCAATGATGAGCAAAGGCCACGTCATGCCTGCCCATAATGGCCATTGCGCCCGCCGGGGCTAAGTGGAATTCTGTTCACTCATCTATTGATCTCACCACCCTAAAACCCTGAAATTTAATATCACAGCAGTCCGCTAGCAACCACGTCCGGTGCGCCGAACGCAGCCGCCACGGGGCGGTGTACCAGGCTCCGCCACGAACCACCCGGTGCTGTTTAATGGGTGCCTCAGCGGGCAGACAATGTCGCTCCAAACCGGTATAGTCCTTATCGTACTCGGAAGCGGTCCACTCCCAGACATTGCCGTGGCAATCGTGCAACCCCCAGGCATTGGCGGGAAACTGACCGACAGGGGTAGTTTGGCGCCGAAAAACGCCGGTCTTGCCATCAGCATAGACAAAACCCCCGTCATAGTTGGCCTGATCCGTATGGATCGTCGTCCCATAGTAAAACGGGGTGGTGGTACCCGCCCGACAGGCATACTCCCATTCCGCTTCAGAAGGCAGGCGATAAGTGTGCTGGGTGCTAGCCGTTAGCCACTGGCAGTAGGCCATAGCCTCATACCAGGAGACATTCACCACCGGACGTTGCCCCCTCCCCCAGTTTTGGCGGTCGGGCGGCAGTGGCCGTCCAGTCACCGTACAGAAGTAGTCATATTCGGCAAAGGTCACGGGATAACACCCGATGGCGAATGCCTGCTCAATACGGACGGCATGCAAACGTTCATCGCGATAGTGTTCTAATTCGTCTTCGGGCGAACCCATCATAAAATGTCCGGCAGGCACCACCACCAGCTCAGGGCCAGTGCTGCCATCCGGCAACTCATCGGAGAATCGGCGCGGTTCCATCAGGTGTTTTGAATCACAATATTGGGGAATAACTGGGTATAACTTCTTGCCTGTAAAGATAATTTAGCCGCTGCATGCCGGGCAATATCCCGATAGCGCAAGGCCACATTCCCTTGCGGATCCGCGATAACAGTCGGCACCCCCCCATCGGCCTGCTCGCGGATATGAATATCCAGAGGCAGCGAACCGAGTAAATCGATACCGTATTGTTGCGCCATACGCTGACCACCACCCGCGCCGAAAATAGACTCCTCATGGCCACATTGGCTGCAAATATGAGTACTCATGTTTTCCACAATGCCGAGGATGGGCACCTCAACTTTTTCAAACATCTTAAAGCCTTTGCGGGCATCCAGCAGGGCAATATCTTGAGGAGTAGTCACAATAATCGCACCGCTGACTGGGATTTTCTGCGCCAAGGTGAGCTGGATATCGCCGGTTCCCGGCGGTAAATCGATGACCAGATAATCCAAATGACGCCAATTGGTATCATGCAGCAGTTGTTCTAACGCCTGAGTCACCATCGGGCCACGCCAGATCATCGGGGTCTCTTCATCAATCAGAAAACCCATCGACATGGCTTGTAACCCATGACTGAGCAACGGCTCTAAACTTTTACCGTCTTTGGTCTCGGGTTTTTGATTGATCCCCAACATGCGCGGCTGGCTGGGACCATAAATATCGGCATCCAAAATACCCGCGCTGGCTCCCTCAGCGGCCAAGGCCAAAGCGAGATTAACCGCAGTGGTCGATTTACCCACCCCGCCTTTGCCCGAGGCGACCGCGATAATGTTTTTAACGTGCTTCAGAGGCTTTAAGCCTTTTTGAACTTCATGAGCGATGATCTTAGAGCGCACCGTCACCGCGACCTGAGTCACACCCGGCAAAGCGGTGAGCCGTTGCTCCAGAGTGCGCCGCAGCGTTGGGGCATAACCGACCGCCGGATAGCCGAGTTCGATATCGAGGCTGATGCGGCCCTGATCAATCTTTATGGCTTTAACCGCTTTCGCAGTCACTAAATCCTGACCGAGATAAGGGTCAGGTAACTCGCGCAGGGCCGATTCAACCGCCGTTTGATCCAGCATCGTCATTAAGACTGACCTCGTGTAAATAGGGGGATAGATGAATTCTAACAGACAACGCCTTCGATACTTGTTATGTTAGATGGTTTTTGAACTTGACCAGCACAACCATGAGCGATCACCGTAGTCTTCTCGTCACCAGCGCCCTGCCTTATGCCAATGGCTCCATTCATTTAGGCCATATGGTGGAATACATTCAAACCGATATCTGGGTGCGCTTTCAACGTCTGCGCGGCCACCATTGCGTCTGGGTATGGGCGGACGACGCTCATGGCACCCCCATCATGCTCAAAGCCCGCGAGGAAGGTATCGAGCCACAGGCACTGGTGGATCGGATGAAAATCGAGCACGAAACCGATTTTCAGGATTTTCTGCT